>DYRK01000188.1 GCA_020718785.1 Desulfatirhabdium butyrativorans
AGCAGCTGATTCGTAATCAGCAGGCCGCGGGTTCGAGTCCCATCGCCGGCTCCAGCAGGTTTTTCATATCCTCAGATTTTCCGCAGACTGTTTTTTTATTCCGCATTTTTTTCATCTATCTCTTGACATCTGTTTAATATCCGAATATTTTCAACATTTACAGTATTCAGCGGTACTTCGGATGCTGAAACATTTTGTGTAAAACCGAAACAGGATGAATGAATGAACTCCATTGATGCAGCAGAAGGAACGGCTAAATGTATTCTCAGACAACTCCATCAGGTGTTTGCCGAGGGTACGCTTGATGATACCGAATACATAAGAAACGTAAAGGCTGTTTTGGAGGGGACGGAAATGTTTCTCCGGGAAAACCAGGGGGTTTCAGACGGGTTTCAGACGGTGAAAGCCTCGCTTCAGGAATTTGCCAAAAATTTATGGCTGAAGAATCTGAAAAAAGCAGAGGATGATCCTGCTCCCGCGGCGGATTCGGAATCTGATGAATATCATGAATATTATTACGACTATATCTATACTCACGGTGTTTATCCGCGTTAGATATCCCGGCGGATTTGAGAAACGATCTGGGTCTATCTTAAACATAGGACGTTTTACCGTAAAACGACTTTTCTCTCGTTCCCAAGCCCCGGCTTGGGAACGCACTTGCCGGGGAAGCCCTTGCTTCCCGTGACGGGAGACGCCGAAGCCGGGGCTTCGGGAGCAGATGCGTTCCCAAGCCGGGGCTTGGGAACGAGGAAAAATGCGGATTCGAGAATAATTCAGGAAAAAAATCGGAGGTTTTCTCGTTCCCAAGCCGGGGCTTGGGAACGAGGAAAAATGCGGATTCGAGAATAATTCAGGAAAAAAATCGGAGGTTCGGATGACTTTGACCAAAAACGATCTTGTAACAAAAGTTCATGAGACATGCTTTACCAAAAAAAAGTCTGCGGAAGTTGTTGAATCCCTGATGGAAATCATCAAAAGGGAACTGGAAGACGGAGAGGATGTTCTGGTTTCGGGATTCGGGAAATTCTGTGTGAAGAAAAAAAAGAAACGGAGAGGACGGAATCCTGCAACTGGCAAACCCCTGATTTTAAAAGAAAGAAAAGTCGTGACATTCAAATGCTCCGGAAAACTGAGGCATAAAATCAACAATCCGGAGTAAGCAGAAACAATACGGTTTCGGGTACATTCATTTTTCAATCTTCATAACCGGACGGTTATGTAAAATATATTGCAGGAGAGGTCAATGCGGGCAATTATAACAGGGGCAGGCCATTTTGTTCCCGAGCAGAGGCTTACCAATGCCGATCTGGAACAGATGGTTGACACTGATGATGAATGGATCATGTCACGGACAGGAATCAGGGAAAGAAGAATTCTGGAAAAAAACAAGGGCTTGTCTTATATGGCCGCCAAAGCCGCCCAGATGATTCTTGATGAAAGCGGGCTGTCCGCGGATGAAATAGACGTGATCATTGTTGCAACGTCAACGCCTGATATGATGATTCCGAGCGCGGCAGCATTAGTTCAGGAAAAACTGAACGCCGCAAACTGCTGGGGATTTGATCTGAATGCCGGATGTACGGGATTCATCTACGCGCTGGCAACCGGTTCCCAGTTTATCGAAGCCGGCAAATATCGTAAGGTGATGGTCATCGGCGGAGACAAAATGAGCAGCATCCTTAATTACGGAGACCGCAACACCTGTGTCATATTCGGTGACGGCGCGGGCGCGGTACTGCTTGAACCGTCGGAAGATGAAACACTCGGCATCAGGGATTTTATTCTCCGTATGGACGGATCGGGACATTCCTATCTGAATGTGCCTGCCGGCGGCAGTCTGTTTCCCGCGTCATACGAAACCGTTGAAAAAAAAATGCACTGTATTTTCCAGGACGGCAAAACCGTATTCAAAAACGCGGTGACCGGCATGGCCGAAGTGTCCGCGAAGCTGCTTGAAAGAAATAATCTCAGGGGCAAAGACATAAAACTCCTGATTCCGCATCAGGCAAATATCCGAATCATTGATTCTGTGGCAAAAAAACTGGGGCTGGAACCGGAACAGATAATGGTCAACATACAAAACTACGGAAACACCACTGCGGGAACCATACCGCTTGCCATGTCCGAGGCTTATCACAAAAAAATGATGTTCCGGGGAGATCGGATACTGGTTTCGGCATTCGGCGCAGGGTTTACATGGGGAAGTCTGCTGCTCGTATGGGCAATGGATTGAGTGGGAAGTGAGAAGTGAGAAGTGAGAAATAAATATAGTTTTTCAATTTTCAATTAATTCTTCAATTCTCACTTCTCACTAACTTTCAGGTGAACCGTGTTCCCTCACGGATTAAAAATCAGCATTTCTGTCAATATTGCAATTCTGCTGGGGATTGCCATGATCCTCACGGATTTTGTAATGCTCATATCTGCTCAGAAGATTCTGCTTGAATCTGAAATCAGCAGGGCATACCTTTTTATTTCCGCGATTGAAAACCTTCTGATATCTGACGGATCATGGGAAAAAGAAATGCAGGATCCGGTTTGCGGCGCAGGACTGAATAATTTCCTGCAAGATTCGGGATATATCTGTGCCATGACCGCGGACAGCCGCGGTAATCCGATCTGTGCCGCGGGAACCCGATCTGCTTTTCAGACAGAAATACAGAGTGTTGTCCGCGAAGCTGTTATTTCGGGAAACAAAATCACCCGGTCTTTCGGCACGGCACGGGGGATTTTCTGGAAACAGAGGCAATATCTGACCGTATCTTCTCCTTTATTCCATGAGGGCAAGCTCATGGGCGGCCTAGTCCTGATGCTCGCGCTGGAGCGGGTTTATGCCCCTCTGAGATTTACCCAGCAGATGCTGTCTGTCTATATTCTTATCAATATCATTGTATTGACACTGATCGGCCTTCTGCGTCTGTCCAAAGTCACGGTGAAACCCGTGCAGAATCTCCTGAAACGGGCAGAGGAATGGTCGGATACTGCGGAATTTTTTTTTCTGAACGAAACAGAAAACAATGAATTCAGCCAGTTGTCGAAGTCCTTAAACCGAATGTTCAAGCGGATTTCCGAAGACAAAGTCGTTCTTGAAGCTACGGTCTGCTCCCTTGAAAAAGCAAACCGCGAACTGAAACAGGCGCATAATGATGTGATCCGTGCGGAAAAGCTCGCGTCTGTGGGAAGGCTTTCATCCGGGATTGCCCATGAAATCGGCAATCCGCTTGCCATTGTGATCGCTTATCTTGAACTGCTCGGACGTGATGATGTCACAGAAGATGAAAAAAAGGAATTCATCGCCCGGGCAGAAAAAGAAATCAGCCGGATCAGCGTGATTATCCGGCAGCTCCTTGATTTTTCAAGACCTTCCGCAGAGCGTCCTGAAATCGTTTCTGTCCATGACCTCATCAAAGACATGGCGGATGTTTTCAGATGCCAGCCTCTGACGGCAGATGTGAGGGTGGAACTTTCTCTCAGTGCGGAAAATGACAGAGTGCTGGCTGATCCTGACCGGCTGCGGCAGGTATTTCTGAATCTGGCGATCAATGCCGCGGATGCTATTGCCGCGGGTGAAAACAAATCTGACGGCAGACTTTTTATCTCCGCAGAAAATGCAGATTTTCCTGAAAAATCAGATGATCCGGCTATGTTTAAACTGATATTCAAAGATAACGGATGCGGTATTTCCCAAGAGAACCTCGCAAATATTTTTGATCCTTTTTATACCACAAAGGAACCGGGCAAAGGAACCGGGCTGGGGCTTTCCGTTTCTTTTATGATTATCGAGTCGCTGGGCGGAGAAATCAAGGCGGTCAGTGAGCCGGGAAAAGGAACTGCTATGGAGTTGTATCTTCCGGTTTACATCGAAAAACCGAAACATGATGAGCAGCAGTGTGAAAAATAAAACAGTATCGGATAGTCAGAAACGTCTGCTGGTGATTGACGATGAGGAGAACATGCGCCATGCCCTGACGGTACTGCTCGGCAAATGCGGTTATCTTGTGGATACGGCAGCAGACGGTTATCAGGGACTGCTTATGGCAGAAAGCGGGCAGTACGACTTTATCCTCTGCGATCTCAAAATGCCCGGCATGAGCGGAATGGATTTTCTGAAATCTGTCAAAGAAAAGCCCGTATCTGCTGTGATTATAATGATGTCTGCCTACGGGACCATTGATACCGCGGTTGAAGCCATGAAATCAGGGGCGTATGATTATATTTCAAAGCCCTTCAAAACCGACGAGGTTTATCTGACGCTTAAAAAAGCCGAAGAGCGTGAAAGTCTGAAAAAAGAAAATATTCGGCTGAAAGAGCAGATCCGCAAAGCCGCGGATAAGTATTGCTTCGGCAATATGGTGGCAGAAAGCGAGACTATGAAATCAGTGTTCGCTCTCGCGGAGAAAGCTGCACAGTACAAGGCAACAGTTTTGATTACCGGCGAAAGCGGAACAGGCAAGGAACTGATTGCAAAGGGCATTCATTTCAGCGGGGAAAAATCTGCAATGCCTTTTGTGCCTGTAAACTGCGGGGGAATTCCCGAAAATTTACTTGAAAGCGAATTTTTCGGATATAAAAAAGGAGCCTTTACCGGCGCGGACAATAACAGAAAAGGACTCTTCGAAGAAGCGGACGGCGGAACCATTTTTCTCGATGAAATCGGAGAAATGCCTCTGTCTCTTCAAATCAAAATCCTGAGAGTATTGCAGGAAAGCGAAATACGTCCGGTCGGAGATTCGAAAACAAGGAAAATCGCTGTCCGGGTAATTGCGGCAACCTCCAAAAACCTTGAAAATGAGGTCAGGGAAGGCAGATTCCGGCAGGACCTCTTTTATCGCCTGAATGTGCTGCCGGTTCATCTGCCGCCTCTCAGAGAGCGGATTGAAGATATTCCGCTTCTGACTCGGCATTTCATTGACAAATTCAATAAGATATTTCAGAAAGAAATCAAAGGTATTGCTCCGGAAGCCCTGTCTGTTCTGCTCAAGGCGCGATGGCCCGGAAATGTCCGCGAATTGGAAAATGCGATTGAAAGAGCAGTGATTCTGGCAGAAGATCTGATTATAACAAAAGAAAATCTTCCATCCGGAATACGGGAATCCGATCCGGAAAATACGGATGAAATTTTTGAGGGATATTCTCTGAAAACTGCTCGGATGATTCTGGAAAAAAAGATGATTGTCAAGGCATTGAACGCAACCCATGGCAATCGGACACAGGCAGGCAGGCTGCTTGAAATCAGCCATCCTTCGCTTCTGCACAAAATCAAAGTTTATGATATTTCGGTTTGACATAAGGATTCGGAAAAATGAAATTCGTCAACCCCAAAAATGATGTGGCATTCAAGAAGATTTTCGGGAACGAGAAAAAAAAGGAGATTCTTATTTCTTTTCTGAATGCGGTTCTGGACCTGAGGGGAAACAAAGAAATCACGGATATCGAGATTCTGAATCCCTGGCAGTCGCCCAAGATAGAGGGTCTTAAATATACTCTCCTCGACGTGAGAGCAAAAGATAAAGGCGGCGTGACCTTTATCGTGGAGATGCAGGTGGAAAGAGCGGCCGGTCTGAGAAAACGCTTTGCCTATTATGCGGCAAAAGCCTATTCCTCGCAGATCCGGCGGGGCGAGGAATATCCGAAACTCAATCAGGTTATATTCATCGGCATACTGGATTTCGAGGAATTTGAAAACGAACACTGGCTGAACAGGCATATCCTTGTCAACACCGAAACCTGCACGCAGGATATAAAAGACCTCGAATTCGATTTTATCGAACTGCCGAAATTTCACAGAAAAGAGAACGAACTCCGGACCGTTCTGGAAAAATGGGTTTATTTTATCAAAAATGCGGGAGAGCTTGAGGTTGTCCCTGCCAATGCCGATACTCCCGCGCTCAGGTCAGCCTACGAATCCGCGAATCATTTCGGATGGACTCCCGACGAACTGGAAGTTTACGAATACTGGGGAATCAGATCGCAGGATGAACGCGGAAAACTTCAGGCTTCTTTTGAAAAAGGGGAGCAGAAAGGGAAACAGGAAGGCATTCGGGAAAAAGCTGTCGAAACTGCCCGGAAAATGCTGTCCGACGGTTTAGGCACAGATATGATTATGAAGTATTCGGGGCTGAGTGCCGATGAGATATTGTCTCTGAAGAATCCGCCGGAACGGAGAATAATTTGACAAGGGGGTTCGGAAGCGGATAAGATATGGAAAAGCATATACAGCGCCGACATTTCTTGGCGAGAAACAAATAAAAATCACAGCGGAACTTATTAATTATGATAACAGAATACATTTTTCAGTTGAAAACCGGCAGCACGCTGAACTACCTTATTGATACCAACCGTCAATACGGCGAAGAAACAGACCGGATGAGTCATCGCTTCTGGACCAAGCTGGATTATAATCAGTGCGGGAATTGTCTGCTGTCTTTGAAGAAATACCGCTGCTGTCCGACCGCGGTGGACTTAGAGGACATCATTGAGGAATTTTCATCTTTTCTTTCCCATGATCAGGCTCAGGTCAGCGTAAAAACGCCGGAACGCGAATACAGCAAAGTCTGTGATATTCAGACCGGTCTGCAATCGCTTGTGGGCTTGGTGATGGCAACCAGCGCATGCCCGACTTTGTCTCAGTTGGGCGCGCTTGCGAAGTTTCATCTGCCTTTCGCCACCACAGAGGATACGCTTTTCCGTTCTGTGGGAGCCTATATGATCCGGCAATATTTCATTTTTTCCGACGGCGGTCAGCCGGATTTCACTCTGGAGAAGCTGAAAGCTCTTTATAACAGCCTTGAGGATCTGAACTCCGCGTTTACAGAACGTATCCGGATTGCTTCCCGATCCGATGCGAATCTCAATGCACTTGTGCAGTTGGGCGCGCTGTCATTTATGGTTCATGTGTCGCTTGAAGATCAGCTCAGAGATTTCAGGAACACGTTTCAGAATATCTGAAGGGAGCAAAAAATTGCACTTCACGGGGGAGGAGTGCAAAAATTGTATTTTTGCATTCCGGTTTTATCTGAACTGCACCCTGGGATCAACAATCGCGCAGCATATATCCGAGATAATATTTCCGATGAGCAGGAGCAGAGAGGAAATAACTAAGATTCCCATCACAACCGGATAATCGCGTTCCACCACAGATTCATACGCGAGCAGTCCCATGCCGTTGATGTTAAAGACTTTCTCGATCAGAAACGAGCCGCTGAGTATGACAGAAATATTGTTTCCGAAATGGGTTGCAATGGGAATCAGGCTGTTTCTGAGCGCGTGCCGGAATACGGCCCTTCTGAATGGCAGTCCTTTTGCAACAGCGGTGCGGACATAGTCGGACGCCAGATTATCCATGAGCGTGTTTTTCATCAGAAAGGTCATAACGGTAAATGAGCCGACCATATAGGCGGTGAGGGGAAGAACCGTGTGCCAAATAATATCTCCTGTTTTCTGAAGAAAAGTAAGGTCTTCATAAGTATCGCTTATCAGTCCGCCGAGCGGAAATATCTCCCAGTATGACGCGAATACTGCCAGCATCAGAACGCCGACCACCCATCCCGGAACAGCATAACCGACAAACACGATGAGCGATGAGACATTGTCGAAAAGGGTTTTATGTCTCACGGCTTTTGCGATTCCCAGCGGAATGCACACGCCGTAGATCAGTACCATGGAAATCAGTCCGAAATATAGGGAAACAGGAATCCTTTCGCGGATCATGTCCCATACCGGATCATAATAACGCGTGGATGTGCCGAGGTCTCCTTTCAATACTTTGCCTATCCACAGAAAATAGCTCACAAGAATCGGCTTGTCAAAACCGTAATATTTCTTCAGTTCCTCTATCTGATCTTCGGAAAGAGGCTGGCTTCTGCCCCCCGGACCCATTGAACTTCTGCCGGTGTTCTGCATCTGCTGTGCCTGAGCTATAATCCGTTCAATCGGACCGCCCGGCACAAAGCGCGTGACGGTAAACACCATGACGGTGATACCGAAAAATGTCGGTATAATCAGAAGGAAACGTCTTATAAAATAGGCGGTCATTGTATGAAAGTCTTTAATTATCCTGTAAAAAAACGCAGCCGGAGTTATCCGGACACGATTGAACCGTAATCCCGCGAATAGTTTTTTACAGATTTACGGTACTGAAAAAATTCCTGAACCTGCCATCTGCCGGATATGATCGTCAAAGGCAAATACCTTGTTTACTTTTAATTGTCTTGCCATAACCAGAATTGAGCAATCCGTATAACTCCATTTTTTGTCATCGTACTGACAAAATACGTCCCATGTTGCTGCATCATCAGCAGCTGACAGATTGACATAGCAATGCTCTTCTCTCAAAATCTGTCCGATCCGAATTGATGCTTTGATCGAAACTTTTGTCCGTATCCATGTTACTGTTTCATCAAATACGGATTCAAGAATAATCCAGCATATATTTCTATGTTGCATCATAAAATTACGGGCAGCCGGATGATTTTTCTCAGAGCTTACAAAAAAAGCAATCAACGCAGATGTATCTGTAATTACTTCATACATGAGTATCTTCTGTCAGAACCTCATCTGTATGCTCGGCGTAGTCGGTGATAATCCGCCCATGCAGACCGTGTGCGACAACATATCGGGGATCAGGCTTTTCTATTTCCAGAGAACCGCATAATTCCCATGTACGGGTTTTTGTAATATCAGGATATTCATCTTTTGAAACGCTGTCATCTGCAAGCGTATCTGAGGTATATTTCAATTCCGGTTTTGAAACGGTTTTAATGACAATTCTTCCGCTTTCTAAAGAAAGTTCAGCAGATGTTTCTCCCACAAGGTTTATTTTATCTGCAAAAACATCAGGGATTCTGACAACAAAGCTGTCTCCCTGTTTTTCTATGACGGTATTCATTGGTTATTTCTCCTAAGCAGCCAGAAACCGGGGACCATGAATAGTCCAGCCCGGCACAAAGCGCGTGACGGTAAACACCATGACGGTGATACCGAAAAATGTCGGTATAATCAGAAGGAAACGTCTTATAAAATAGGCGGTCATTGTATGAAAGTCTTTAATTATCCTGTAAAAAAACGCAGCCGGAGTTATCCGGACACGATTGAACCGTAATCCCGCGAATAGTTTTTTACAGATTTACGGTACTGAAAAAATTCCTGAACCTGCCATCTGACGGATATGATCGTCAAAGGCAAATATGCTGTTCACTTTTAAATGTCTTTTCTATATGTTCCAACACTTTGAGAAACTTGGCAATCCGGACTATTTTAACCCCCTGATATTCTCCCGGCGGAAAATCCCGTATGTTTTTCGTAACGAGATAATCCGCGTTTCCTGCGACGGCGCATTCGAGAAAACGGTTATCAGATTCGTCAGAGCAGGCGTTCAGCCGGATTCCGGGTATGACAAACTCCGCCCTGTCATATAAGATGTTGAGTATGCGCCTCTTTTCATTCTGTCCTGTGTCGGGAATAAGCCAGCCGGCAACTGTGTCGTATTCTCTCCGGATATCTTCCGATATCAGCAGCGTGAAATAATCATAGTCCTTTGTCATCCAGTCAATAAGCTTTGAGGATGCACCCCGGCTGCTGAGAATCGCCGACATGATATGGTTTGTGTCAATGACTACCCTTAATTTTTCAGGCATCGGGTCAGGCAACATTTTTTCTGTATTTTTTTATCGCATGTTCAATATCTTCCGGTCTGACACCGCCTCTCCGGAGGACTTCGGCGCGGACAGAATCCACATCCTGTCTAAGCTGTTCTTTCCAGCCGTATTTTCGGTGCAGTTTCAGCAATGTGACAATGGCGGTCTGCGAATTTCCGCCATAACTGTCACGGACGACTTCGGAGAACTGCTTTTCGATATCGGGAGATAATTCTATTGAAATCATAGAGATACCTTAATATTTAATATTT
>DYRK01000894.1 GCA_020718785.1 Desulfatirhabdium butyrativorans
GATGAAAAATATATTGAGCGCATATTTCGGCATGTTCTATCAGGAGATTTAGTTATGAAGATTCAATCGGTCGAGTTAAACTATTTCAAAAAATTCAAAGAACTGAAACTGGATTTCACTGATTCGGAAACCGGACTGGCGCGGGATTTGATTCTTCTCATCGGAATGAACGGATCCGGAAAAACAAGCATCTTACAGGCTGTGGCAGCGACCCTAGGCACCGCATCCGGACGGCTGAAAAAACCGTCTGATTTGAAATGGCAGGGTTTCAATGAGGAACTTATCGGAAATAACTGGGTAAAATTTGAGCCGAAAGTAAAGATAAAAGCAGAGTTCTCAAATTCGGAAATTCAGGCGGTGCGTGAGTTTCACCATGAATTGCAGAATACAGGATATGATTTGCCCGTTATTCCCGGTGAAAGTCATATTGTATCAATTACATGGCAGGGAGGACGGGTTCAGGCGGATACAGACGCTGAATTTTTTCAGTTTAAAGGACGGGAATATGCAAGCCGATTAAAAAGAAACCGGGGATTTCAGGTTTTTGACCGCGTGGGAACCATCCTTTGGTACACGGAACAGCGGACATCCACAAGCCTGACAACTGAAGACCCTGAAAATCAGATTGAAATCACCGAAGATATTCTCAGAGACCGGCTTTCCAAATGGCGGCAGTTTCATCAGGATATTGAGATAGGAAGAATCAGAGAACTTCGCCCCGGACAGAAAGATTTGTATGCTGAAATTGAGAAAAAATACAAAACTTTTTTTCCGAAACGAAGTTTTGAAGGCCCTGTTCTCAGAGAAAGTATTGATGATATTCTCAGCGAACCCTGGTTTTATCTTTATGACGGAAAAAATATGTATGAAATTTCCGAGATGTCCGGAGGAGAGCGAGCAATCTTTCCCATATTGACGGATTTTGTCAACTGGAATATCCACAATTCTGTTATTCTGATTGACGAACTTGAACTGCATCTGCATCCGCCCATGCAGCAGGCTTTCCTGAAAGGATTGCCCTTCTTGGGCGAAAATAATCAGTTCATTATTACGACACATTCCGATTATGTAGAACAACTGGTGCCTGAAGCATATATTGTCCATATAGAGGTTTAGCCATGAGTGTTGTCAGAGAAGGAAAGACCGTTTTCTGTGAAGGCAAAGAATCAAGTCTGGATTACAGTCTGCTTCAAAAAATAGTGATTGATAATACAGTCAGTATTGTGTCTGCGGGCAGTAAATTTACTTTTTCAATTTTTGCTGAAGGATATTTTTATAAAAGCAATTCTCGGAAATATATCGTGTTCCGTGATCGGGATTTTGACATCCGACCGACTGAAACCGTTCAACTGCTTCAGCTTGGAAAAATGTTTCTGACACATCGGGCATGTGTTGAGAACTATCTTTTAGATGCTGATTTAATTGATTCTTATTGGAAGGAAAAATACAGAGAGAAACAGGAAAACAGTGCTTCCAGATGGGGGCATAAAGATTCGCCGGGAATTAGGGATATTTCAGACTGGATTGAAATCAGTGCAAAAGCTTTGAAAGAATATCAGGCGGTCAGATGGGCTTTGGGAGATTTATCGCAAATCAGCGGCGCAAGGTCACAGATAAAAACTACATGGACACGCGGCAGCGGAAACCTCCCCGAATCTCTGAATATACAGGACTGTAAAGCAAATGCCATTAACTTACTTGAAGAATTCAGAAATGCTCTTGAGACGGTTACAAAGGAAAAATTTGAAGCGCGTCTTGATGAGTACAGAAAACAATTTGAAGACTCGGAATTTTGGATAAATAAACACTACCTGATCTGGTTTCACGGCAAAGATATTCAGAAAGAGATGCAGATACAAAGACAGAGTTACATCTCTCTGGAAAATTTTTTTGACTGGGCTGTCAGTCATATTGATATTATGAACTATCCCGATCTTATTGAATTACAGAATAAAATTGAAAATATGTAACAAACAGTATCAGACTCGAAAACCGAAAGGGATGATGATTGCCGGCGGAT
>DYRK01000189.1 GCA_020718785.1 Desulfatirhabdium butyrativorans
CCGGGGCTTCCCCGGCAAGTGCGTTCCCAAGCCGGGGCTTGGGAACGAGAAACGAAGCCGTTTTAGTATCTCACGTTACGCACCTGTCATTCCTGCGGAAGCAGGAATCCGATGCGTCCCTTATGAAAAATGGATTCCTGCTTCCGCAGGAATGACAGCGGAAGATGACAGCCGCCTGATTTTACATTCGGCTGCGTAATATCAGTTAGTATAAGTCCGAATACTCAAACTCTTTAAACACTTCAGACAGCAAAGACAATGATTGATCTTCATACGCATTCATTTTTCAGCGACGGCGCGCTGATTCCCTCGGAATTGGTAAGACGTGCCGAAGCGATAGGATTGAGAGGCATCGGAATTACGGATCACGGTGATTCGTCCAACATTGATTTCATCATTCCGAGAATTGTTGCGGTTGCGGCAGACTTGAACGAATGCTGCAATATCAAAGTGATTCCGGGGATTGAACTCACCCATGTTCCCCCGCGTCTGATTGCCGATCTGGCAAAAAAGGCGCGGGCATTGGGCGCAAAACTTGTTGCTGTTCACGGCGAAACCATTGTGGAACCGGTTCCGTCCGGAACTAACCGTGCGGCATTAGAAGCAGATATTGACGTTCTGGCTCATCCGGGTTTAATCAGCGAAGAAGAGGTGCTGATGGCAAAAGAAAAAGGAATTTATCTGGAAATATCCGCGCGCAAAGGTCATTCCCTGACTAACGGTCATGTCGCACGGCTTGCTCGGAAAATCGGCGCAAAGCTTGTCATTGACACGGATACCCATGATCCCGGCGATCTGATTGATGAACGGCAGGCGCGGCGGGTGGTTCTCGGTGCGGGGCTGACCGATAAGGATTTTGACATCATGCAGGAAAATGCGTCCGTATTTCTCTGATTTATAAGTACCTGTGCAAAAGTTTTGTAACATAATTCTAAGTTTCTAAAGTCTGATTTAAAGCGGATTCAGGTCAAAAAAATGTTACAGAATTATTGCACAGGTACTTATATGTGCGTAACATGAGTTGCTAAGACTGAAAGCGAGAAATAACCGAATGGGTCATAAGAAGAAAAAAACGACATTCAAAAAATCTTCCGGTGATAAGAAGAAGCTTGTGCAGAAAAGTATTCCCAAGCCTTTGCCGGATACGGATGCTGTATTCAGACAGGCGGTTCGATATCACCAAGCCGGAGCCTTTGAGCAGGCTGAATCTCTGTATAAACAAATCCTTGCGGCTGACCCGAACCACTCGGACGCCTTGCATTTGTCAGGCGTCATTTCTCACCAGACAGGGAAAAAAGATGCGGCTGAAAATCTGATCCGTCAGGCTATTCAACTTAATCCCGAGCGTGCCAACTATCACAATAACCTCGGAATTGTATTTCAGGATAAGGGCGAATGGACTGCCGCCATTGCCTGTTATCAGAAAGCCTTGCAGATAAAACCGGAATTTGCCGATGCTTACAATAATATGGGGTTTGCTCTTCAGGATCAGAAAAAATTCCGGGAAGCCATTGCCTCCTATCAAAAAGCTGTCGAGTTGAACCCGAACTACGCCGAAGCCTATAATAATCTCGGCACTGCTTTCAAGGATGACAACAGACTCGAATCGGCTGTTTCTTCCTATCAGAAGGCGGTAGAACTGAAGCCCGACTATGTCGAAGCTTATAACAATATGGGATATGCTCTCAAAGAACAGGGAAAACCCGATGAAGCTCTCAGGTGTTATCAAAAAGCTTTGCAAATCCGGCCGGGATATTCCGATGCCTATAACAGCATGGGAATTTTGTTCAGGGAATGCAGCAAATTTGACGAAGCAGCCGCGTGCTATCAGAAAGCAATAGAGATAAAGCCGGACTATGCCGAAGCTTACAACAATCTGGGGTCTGTGCTGAAAGACCGGGGCAGATTCAACGAAGCACTTGCCTGCTGTCAGAAATCGCTTCAGTTCAAGCCGGATAATTATTCAGCGTATCTCAATATGGGAAACACGCTTCAGGATTTGGGCAGATTGGATGAAGCTGTTGCCTGCTATAACAAGGCATTGGAAATCAAACCGGACTATGCCGCAGCTTATGATAATATGCGGAATGCCTATATCTATCAGGGCAAGCTGGAAGAAGCGGTTCTATGCTGTGAGAAAAGCCTGTCCATACGGCATGATCCCGGCATCGAAGTCCGAAAGACCCTGATGATTCCTGTGATCTATGAGTCAAAAGAGCAGATTCTGTACTACAGAGAAAAAATCGTAAACAAACTCGAGTCATTGAAAGCAAAAGGCATCCGGCTTCATGATCCGAATGCACAGGTCGGTTCCACAAATTTTTATCTCGCGTATCATGGCATGAACGACAGGGAACTTCAGCAGAAAATTGCTTCTTTTTATACGCAGGTCTGCCCGGAACTGGCATGGACTCCGAATAAAGAAAGAAAAGCACGGAAACCGGGAGATAAGATCAGCATCGGTGTAGTATCAATGCACCTTTACAATATGAGTCAGCAGACCATCGGCAAGCTCAACCGCGGCATTATCCGGAATTTGTCTCGCGGGAAATTTCATGTCAGGCTTTTCCGGTTCTCCGGCGGTGAAACGCATCTCATCAAAGCTATTGCCGAAGGAGCGGACGAAGTGATTGATCTGCCGTCCGAACTCATGCCGGCACGGGAGATGATTGCGGCTTATGACACCGATATCCTGTTCTACCCTGATATAGGCATGGACTCGCTGACGTATTTTCTGGCATTTTCACGTCTTGCACCGGTTCAGTGCATGACTTGGGGGCATCCCGTAACTACCGGTATTCCGAATATGGATTATTTTATCTCGGCTCAGGATTTGGAACTGCCCGGAGCAGAAGATCATTATTCGGAACGTCTGGTACGTCTGAGCAGACTCGGAGTCTATTACTACCATCCGGAACTGCCTGATACCAAACCTTTACGTGAGAAATTCGCTTTTCCCGAAGACTGTAATCTCTACGCGTGTCCGCATGCGCCGTTCAAGTTTCATCCGGATTTCGATCTCGCACTTGCGGCGATTCTGCGAAGTGATCCCAAAGCATTGCTGATTCTGATCGAGGGCGGAACCTTCAAGCACTGGGCAGAACTGCTGCTGAAGCGTTTCAGTAAGACTTTTCCGGAGGCAATTGACCGGGTTCGCTTTATGCCTGCAATGCCTACCAAAGATTTTATGTCTCTCATGGCTGCTGCGGATGTGCTGCTCGAACCGCCCTATTTCGGCGGCGGAAATACGACTTATGAGGCATTGGCATACGGAGTTCCTTTTGTGACATGGCCCGGGCCCTTCATGCGGGGCAGAGTGACCTTTGCGCTTTACCGTCAGATGGGCGTACTCGATTGTGTGGCAAATAATCCGCAATCCTACATAGAAATAGCCCTTCGTTTAGCCAATGACAAGGCTTGGAGAGAAGAAGTCAGAGGCAAAATCCGGGCAAATGCTCATCTCATATTCGAAGATATGGAAGCAGTCCGGGAATTGGAACAGTTTTTTGAAAGCGCGGTGAGACAACATGAGCGATAATGATGTAGAAATACTTGCAGACACCCTGCGACTGGAAACCTGTCCTGCCTGCGGTCATCATATTGCTGTGCCGTTTCTCGATCAGACATTGCAGCCTCTTGCTACTATTGCCTGGCCCGGAAGCAGCAATGAAGCCAGAACTATGCAACGACTGCCTTTGGATTTCGTGAGATGTGTGGAATGCGGGCATGTTTACAACGCGGCTTTTGACTACAGCAAAGTGCCATATACCCGAAAACCCAACCTGATGTTCAACAAGGGAGTTATCTGGTCGGACAGTATAAAAGCGATAAGAAAAAGAATTCTGGAATATCTGCCGGAAAAGCCGGTAGTTGTAGAAATCGGCCACGGTGACGGCAGTTTTCTGGCGGGACTGGCATCGGAGCGGCCTGACGGAACCTATATCGGCTTTGATCCGCACGGCGCAAGCTGTGCCGAAATCCCCTGTCTGCGATTCTGTTCGACTTTGTTCGAAGCCGGGCGGCATATACCGGAGTGGAGTCCTGACCTGATAATAAGCCGCCATGTACTCGAACATCTGACTAATCCGCTCGGATTTATCCAAAGTCTGACTTTTTCCTCAGCCTGTATCGGATTGGAACCCGGACTCTATATTGAGGTTCCCTGCATAGACCGGGCTATTGAAACCCGAAGAACAGTGGATTTCTACTACGAACATAACTCGCAGTTTACCACCCGCTCTTTCCGTAAAATGCTGGAACGCTGCGGAGTAGAAACAGAAATGATCGGACATAGTTATGACGGTGAAGTCATCTATGCTTTTGTAAAATTAGGCTGCTGCGAAAGCCATGTCCAGACTGCCCGATCCGCCTTCTTTTTCCGTGAAAGTATTCGGATATCCGAAAATACGATTGTCCGGCAATTAGATGAGCTTTATCACAGCAGCAAAACCGTGGCAATCTGGGGCGGAGCAGGAAAATCCGCAGCTTTTATCAACCGCTATCAGGCAGATGCCAAACGCTTTCCGTTAGTTGTGGATTCCGATTCCGAGAAAGTCGGGACATTTGTACCGGGCATGGGGCAGGAGATACGGTTCCGTGACTATCTCCTTGAATATCCTGCACAAGTCATTATAATTCCTCCGCAATGGCGGGCAAAAGATATTATGGAAGAAATGAGACAAAACGGAATTCAGGCAGAAAGCGTGCTGATCGAACATGAGGGGTGCCTGATTGATTATCTGAAAGCAGATAATCCGTATAAATAACTGGGGTGAGGGGTAAGAGGTGATAGGTCAGGGGAAAAACCTCTGACTCCGAACCTCTAACCCCTGATCCAAGCGAGGTGTTATGATTCAAAATCGAACTCTTCGAATCCTGAAGATAGTATCGCTATGTCTGGCAGGAGTTCTGCTATTCGTTTTTTTTCATTATTTCTCCCAGTTCAACCGGATCGTGAAAGAACGGCTTTCAGGCAGGCTATGGGAACTGCCTGCCCGGGTCTATGCCCGTCCGCTGGAGCTTTATCCGGGAAAAGAATTGGATGCGGGAATATTGGTTCGGGAATTGGAGGCAAGCCTTTATCTTCGAGTAACACGGCCTGCCGATCTCGATTCTCCGGGCAAATTCCTTTGGGACGGAAATATGTTCAGAGTCTTTTGCCGTCCCTTCAAATTCGAGGAAGGCGAGTCAGAGCCTCGGAAAGTTCATGTTACTCTGCGAAGCGGAAAAGTTGACATACTTGAACAGCCGGATAAAGGAGCCTTTCCGGAACTGATTCATCTCGATCCGGTGCTGATCGGCAGTTTTTATCCTACCCACCGGGAAGACCGGGTTATAGTAAGACTTCGGGATGTCTCGCCTCTGCTGGTCAAAACCCTGCTGGCTGTGGAAGACCGTCAGTTTTATGATCACTACGGAGTCAATCCCATAGCAATACTTCGGGCAGTGATTACGAATATCCGAAAACAGCATCTGACTCAGGGCGCAAGCACGCTGACCCAGCAGCTCGCCAAAAATTTCTTTCTCACCAATGAAAAGACTTTGAAACGCAAAATTGACGAAATGTTCATGGCTTTGGCTTTAGAATGGAATTATACCAAAGATCAGATTCTCGAAGCCTATCTGAACGAAGTCTATATGGGACAGGACGGCAAACGCGGTATTCACGGATTCGGTCTGGCTGCTTCTTTTTATTTCGGCAAATCGCTCAAGGGCTTGCAGGCAGATGAAATCGCCGTATTGGTAGGACTGCTCAAAGGACCCTCTCTGTATGATCCCCGTCAGAATCCAGATGATGCCCTGAAACGCCGCAATACGGTATTGGCGACCATGGCAGAACAGGGGCTTATGCGTGCGGATGAGGCAAAACTGGCAATGGAAAAACCGATAGAATTACTAAAAGCTTCTCCGGGCGGGGAGTCGAATTTTCCGGCATACATGGATATTGTCAAACAGCAGCTGCTTCAGGAATACAAAGAAGAAGATTTGCGTTCCGAGGGATTGCAGATTTTCACTGCTTTTGATCCGCTGATTCAATCTGCCGCGGAAAAAGCGGTTGTCTCTCAGATCAAAGCCATTGAATCCGGCAGGCGTCTGCCTGTAGGAAAGCTTGAAGCCGCGGTTGTGGTCACATCAACCGAAGGAAACGAAATTCTGGCAGCAATAGGGGGGCGGAATCCCGAATTCTACGGATTCAACCGGGCGGCAGATGCCAAGCGGCCCATCGGTTCGCTGATAAAACCCGCAGTGTATCTGACCGCATTGCAGCATCCTGAAAAATACAGTCTTATTACTCCGCTTGACGATTCGCTTCTGCAGCTCAGAGACGAGAAAAACCGGCTATGGACTCCTCAGAATTACGACCGTCAGTATCACGGCAATGTGCCGCTTTATCTCTCGCTGGCGCATTCCTACAATGCGGCAACGGTAAGGCTGGGCATGGCACTTGGTCTGAAACAGGTGTTTGAAACCTTACAGGAAATGGGTTTTTCAAGGGAAATCAGCCCCTATCCCTCTTCGCTGCTCGGAACGATAGAAATGTCTCCGCTCGAAGTAGCTCAGATGTATCAGACATTGGCATCAGGCGGGTTTTTCTCTCCTGCCCGTGCTATCCGCTCGGTTTACACCGGAGACGGCAAGGCATTGCAGCGTTATCCTCTGACTGTGAGGCAGAATTTTGAACCGGGTCCAGTGTATCTGCTGAACAAAATCCTGCAATCCGTTGTTATTGAAGGAACTGCGGCTTCGGTGCTGAATGTTCTCCCGAAGAAATTAGGAGCAGCAGGAAAAACCGGAACTACCGATGACCTGAAAGACAGTTGGTTTGCCGGATTTACAGGGGATCATCTCGCTGTAGTATGGGTCGGACGGGATGACAACAAACCCTGCGGTCTGACCGGGGCTTCGGGCGCGTTGCAGATATGGGGCGAAACTATGGCAGCCATTCAGAACAAGCCCTTGGAGCTTCCCCAGCCTGAAACTGTGGAATGGGTAGTGACAGATCCGAAAACAGGATTTCGGACCGATGAAGTATGCGACAATGCCATGGCGATTCCATATATTGCAGGTACTGCGCCGAAAGCATTTATCTCATGTCCTAAAGCCGCAGCCGCAGAGAAAAGTAAGAAAGAAGATAAACCCGTACTCAAACCCTCGGCGATTATCCGTTGGCTCAGGGAGTTATTCTAAGGAGTTATTCTAATGAAATCACAACAGGCACTTATCATTCTTATCATGGCAGCAGGACTGATATTTTCGGCATGTTCGATGCCTTTGATCGGACCTGAAGAAAAACCGACCGGTCCCTCGGGCCCGCCGGAACATCTCCCGCAGATCGGGGCAAAGACAAAGACAGAATCTGCTCCCTATCGTTTTACGCCGCTCGCGGTAGTTCATCTCGCGAGCAGAACCAAAGAGCATATCGCATCCGGAGAATTCGATCAGGCCTTTGCCACAGCGGAGCGGGCAGTAAGAATTGATCCTTCGAACCCCGAAGTATGGAATCTGCTCGCGGAAGTTCAACTGAAAAGAGGAAATATCAGTCAGGCTGAACAGCTTGCCCGGAAATCAAATCTCCTTGCAAGCGGAGACAGCGCATTGCAGGCAAAGAACTGGCGCATCATTTCAGATGCACTTGGCCGCAGAGGTCAGACGGGCGAGGCAGATGAGGCTCGGCGCAAAGCTGAGGAATTGGAGAGGTGAGGTATCATTGCAGGGGCATGCCGGCGGCGTGCCCCTACCTATCATTTTTCTCACTTCTTACTTTTGCGCGGGCTTGGTCTGCCACGTCTTTGATCGGAACATTATGTTCAATGGCAGCCCTTTTGCAATCTTCATATTCCGGGGAAATATTGATGATCTCCCCGCGGACATGGGCTGTTTTGATCCGGATTGCTCCGTAAGGAGTCTGAACAGTTCCGATACTTCGATGTGCTTTGATGCGGTTCTCTGTACGCCATCTTATTCCGATAGTGGTACTTTCTCTCATAAGAAAATCGGAGATTGTCTCTACTTTATTTCTCGGACATAAGACGGTTATCAGGGTTCCGGGTCTGTTTTTCTTCATCTGCACAGGAGAGAGAAAAATATCCATTGCTCCCAATGTCATGATTTTCTGCATCAGGTAGTCATAGAATTGGGGATTCATATCATCAATATTTGTTTCGATCACGGCAATCTGCTCTGTCTCATAATCTTTGACCTGCTCGACAGATTCGCCGATGCAAAGCCGCAGCAGATTGGGAATCGCAGGGTCGGAAGTCCCGGCTCCGTATCCGATGCGCTCTATAGTCATTGCCGGTATATGACCGAACTCGGAACAGAGCGTTGTCAGGATAGCCGCGGCTGTAGGTGTGAGAAGTTCTCCCCGAACCCCGTTAGAATAGACAGGGATGCCTTTGATAAGTTCGGCAGTCGCAGGAGCTGGAACCGGCAATATTCCGTGCGCGCATTTCACCGTGCCGCTTCCTACATGCAGCGGTGAGCAGAAAATCTTCTCGATTCCCAAAGCATCCAGACCTGCCACGGAACCAGTCACATCAATAATGGCATCCATTGCTCCGACTTCGTGGAAATGGACATCCTCAATGCCTATACCGTGAACTTTAGCTTCAGCCTGAGCCAGCCGCATGAAGATTTCCATACTTTTTCGCCGGACAGATTCTTTGAGATCGCTTTTTTCAATAATATCTCTGATATCGGAAAGATGCCGATGATGATGGCTATGGTGTTCCTCATCTGCCATGACTATTGCCTGAGTTCCGCAGATTCCTTTTTTCAATACTTTTTCAAGTCGGAGATCGAAATGGCTGAGATGCAGTTTTGCCAATTCTGCTTTGAGATATTCTGCTTCTACTCCGGCATCCGTCAGCGCACCGAGTATCATATCTCCGCCGGCACCGGCAAAGCAGTCGAAATAAGCTATTTTCATAAAATGTCCTTGGGGCGGGTTCGGGGTTCGGGGTCAGAGGTGAAGCTTCATCCTGCCTCTCACCCCGAACCTCTTACCTCTGACCCCGAACCCCTTTATTAATAAGATTCGCCTGATAGCCCGCGCCGAAGCCGTTGTCTATATTGACTACAGATACGCCCGAAGCGCAACTATTGAGCATACTCAGCAGAGCGGCTACTCCGCCGAAACTTGCGCCGTAACCTATACTGGTAGGAACGCCGATCACCGGGCAGGATACCAATCCGCCCACAACGCTTGCCAATGCGCCCTCCATTCCGGCTGCAACTACAGCGACATTGGCTTTGAACAGTTCGTCGCAAGCATCGAGCAGGCGATGAATTCCGGCAACGCCTACATCGTAAATACGGTTGACCCGATTTCCGAGAATTTCTGCGGTTACGGCAGCCTCTTCAGCGACCGGAATATCAGATGTTCCTGCGCTTACCACTACAATATTGCCGACCTTTTCTGCAGGTTTGGGATTTATGACTACAATGCGTGCCGCTTCGTGATAGTCGCATTCCAGACCCGTTTCCCGGATAGCTTCGAAGACTTCCTTTTTCGCACGGGTTCCCATGATATTGGAATGATAAGCAGACATTTTGCCGACAATGCCTTGAATCTGCTCAAGGCTTTTTCCCTCGCAGTAAATGACTTCCGGAACACCGGTACGCATACATCGGTGATGATCTATCCGGGCATATCCGATATTTTCAAAGGGCAGACGCTTTAATATCTGCATTGCCGCGTCCGGGTCAATATCTCCGCTTTGAACCTGCTTCAGCAGTTCTTTTAACGCATGGATTTCCATCTGTATGTCTTATTTTCCTCACTGGCTGATGTTAAGCGACCGACCATAATGAATTATAACATCCGGTAGGTCAGACATTTCTGTCTGACCTCTGTCATGGATAGACAGGAATAATCAGCAGA
>DYRK01000190.1 GCA_020718785.1 Desulfatirhabdium butyrativorans
TGCCGGAAACTCCCGGCTCTCTAAAGATAATTCTTATTTCCGAAAATGTCTAATAGCCCGTTCAAATGTGCCCCTGCCTCCCTCTACACCGACACAAACATCCATACCGAAAACAGTAAACCTTGCGTGATCTGTTTTTGAGTATGAATCTTTGAAAGGTTCAAGCCGGATGGACATGCCGTCTTTGACCTCAAAATCCCTTCTCGGCTTCCATCCGGGAAAAATTTTGTCGCTCATCCAGCAGACATATCCTTTCTTATAGACTCCCATATAACACTCAGTGAAGCGGAAAGCAGGTATCTCAAACCTGCCCCCGGCATCCGAAACCGTTTCGTCCTGGTAAAAATCCACATTCCTGCTGCCCTCGAAGCCGGGGGGCCAGTGGTCGAATCCGAACCATCTGAAAGCGATCACTGCTCCCTCGACCGCCTTTCCGCTTTCCCCGTCCGCAACTTGGCCCCGGACAGTATATTTTATTTTTCCCGCACAGCCCGAAGCTGAAAAAAACAGAAGAGCGCAGATAAACAGCGGAAAGATATTTTTCAGGATTTTCATAGTGTACCCTGCCTTCAGTAACTTGTCAGAATTTTTCAACGGACCACAATCCTCTGATATCCTTTACAAAATATATGTAATAGGTAATATCATAAACTGTTCCCCGTATTTGCTGCTCTCTTCTGATCCTGGATTTCGCCGTATAATCTCTTACATATATCAGCTCGCTATCACGCATAGCCGAGGCAGTATCGGAAATCCCCGGACTCAGCAGACTGAAGATTTCCCGATAACCGTCTTTGGAGCTTTCAGCGAAACAGTTCAGAGCGGCCTCGGTATCGCCGGCGACGAGGGCATTCTTCATCATGTTCCATCTTGCTTTCAGCCACGCGTCCTGCACGCTTCGGCTCAGCACTGTCAGTGCAAGGGTATGCCTCAAAAGATTCCCCCGGCTGTCCGTCACTTCCGCGGTGATATGGCCGATTCCCTCCCCGGTTATTCTCACTTTGAAGATATCGCCGTCATTTTCAATAAATTCGGCTGTTCCGGGGCCGGTGTATGTGAGAGACGGCACGGCTGCGGAACCGGACGGACCTTCTATCTTCAAAGTTGTCTCAAGAGGAGAGAGACTGCTTTCACAGACAGGAGTTATCCGTATGCAGTCTGCATCCGCAGACGCGTTCACATTCACCGGCACAGCGGCAGTGTTTCCCTCAGTGTCCGCTGCCGTTGCAGTCAGGGTATTTTCTCCGTCTCCCAAAGGCACACGGTTTGCCGCAAACCGGTCTCCGTATATCGCCGCTATAATTCCGTTTATATTGATCCCTGTTTCCGTGCCGCTGCTGCTGACAACAGTTCCCTCAACCGTCACATCCGGCCCGGACAGATTTTCACCCTCGGCCGGAGAAGTGATATTCAGGGTGATCGGACTGAGAGCTTCAACCGTGACAGTTGCGGATGCCGTGACCGCTCCTCCGGCATTTTCAGCCCTGAGCGTGTAAACAGCTGTCCGGACAGGTTTCACTGTCACCGAAGCGGCTGCGGCAACGCCGCCGATGCCCTGATCTATGCTCACGGTATCTGCATTGTTTACTTTCCAGGTCAGGACGGAACTGTTTCCGGCTGCGACTGTCTGAGTATCCGCGGCAAAGGAGACGATTTCCGGGGGAGGAAGGGGGATTGTCACGGACACGGGACTGCTCTGTTCCGAGCAGTTGCCGGCAGCGTCGCAGGCACTGACCGTGTAAAAATAAGAGGTTCCGGGAAGGACATCCGGGTCGCCGTATTCCGTATCCGGAACCTCCGCGAGAAATATTCCGTCACGAAAAATGTTATATGCTGTCACGCCCGTGTCGTCCGAAGAGGCATTCCATGAAAGGTCAATCTGATGCCCGCTGATTACCGGAGTTTCCTCTGCGGAGAGATTCTGCGGCACGGAGGGCGGTTCCGTGTCCGGTGCCGTGCCGGGTATGATCAGTTCGATTCTGTCGCAGACAAGAATTTCACGGTTCGAATAATTCACGTTGACATTCGCCAGCCCGTAATTTCCCTGCGAATCCGCATCGAATTCGAAAAAGCTTTGTGCGCTTTCCCGGGGTCCGGCAACTGTACTGCTCATACTGCGCCATGTTCCGGCTGTTCCCGCGACACGGCGGTCCGGGTCATTGAAGCTGATTTTCGGGGCAAACGTGACCGCCGCATCCGAATTGTTATACCATGTCACGGCGATCCGTTCCCCCGCGGCAAAGCTGCGGGGCTGTCCGGTCACTCCCTGATAATTGTAGCCGGCTTCGGACCCGACGGTTATCGCCGTTCCCCCGGGACCGTAAGCCCGGTATCCGGTATAGACATCTTTAATGACCGTATTCCACCCGGATATGCCGAACAGGGTTTCCGCGGCGGTTCCGCCGAAATCCGCCAGCAGAAGGGCTTCGCCGCTCCGGACCGTCACAGTCAGACCGGAAGGCGCGGATCCGTTTCCCGATACGTCATAAGCGCTCACTGTATAAGTGTGAGTCCCGGGGCCCGCATCGGCAATCATGTATTGCGTGTCCGCGGTGTCTCCGGTTTCAATGCCGTCCCCGCTGTAAATCCTGTAACCTGCGGTCGCAGCGTTGTCAGGCGAATGATCCCACATCAGAAGGATATGCAGGCCGAAAACGATCTCCGCCCGCAGGTTCTGCGGCACAGACGGCGGCTCCGTGTCTGTTCCGGGGACGACGAGTTCAATTCTGTCGCAGATCAGAATTTCGTGATTCGCATAATTCACGTTCACGTTCACGATCCCGTAAGTTCCCTGCGAACCCTCATCAAATTCAAAAAAACTCTGTGCGGTCTCTCCGGGTCCGGCAGTCACGCTGCTCATGCTGTGCCATATTCCGGTGATTCCCATGGCGCGGCGGTCCGGGTCGTCAAAACTTATCTTCGGGGCAAAAGTGAGCGCCGCATCCGAATTGTTATACCATGTCACGGCGATCCGCTCTCCGGCGGAAAATGTCCGGGGCTGTCCGGTCACTCCCTGATAATCGTAACTGCCTGCGGATCCGACGGTTATCGTTGTTCCTCCGGGACCGTAAGTCCGGTATCCGGTATAGACATCTTTGATGACCGTATTCCACCCGGATATTCCGAATACGTTTTCCGAAGCGGTTCCGCCGAAATTTACCAGAAGAATTTCTGTTTCCGGAGGTGCGGATCCCCAGGCTCTTTCCGGGACAGAATCCGAGAATATTGCCGCCGCATAACACACGGCGATTATTATAAAATATTATATCTGTTCAGTGCCTGCATGTTTCCCTTCTCCTCTATAACCGGTTGAAAATCAATGATTCTGTTTCTTCCCGAGCCTGAACATACATCCGGTCGGCAAATCCGTCCGGATTGAGGGATTTGAAATACGCGTTCATGGAAAGGTAAAGATAAGACGAGAACAGTTCCGCATTCACCTGCTCATTGAGCGATTTCTGCATCTGTTCGGACAACATGGTTTTTTATCCTTTCCAGAGTCCGTGAAGGTTGCAATATGCCCTCGCGGAAATCTGAGAGGCATTGATCTTGAATACGGCTTCGGCAGCTTCGCCGGCTTTCAGGAACTGCCGACAGTTTTTTCCGTCCGCGATGACTTCAATCCATTCGATATAATGCTTTTCTTCCATCGGATGCGCCATACTGCCGACTTTGACTTTCACACCGCCCTCGATTTTTTCCAGAACAGGGATGTGTTTTTCTTTGGAAGCATCCACGGTGTTTTCAGTCATCAGCGCCATGGGCTTTCCGCAGCAGACCAGTTCGCCTTTTCCGCCGTGAAGCACCTCGACGATATTCCCGCAGATACTGCATTTGTAAACCTGCAATCTTTCAGCCATTTTCTTTCCTCCTTAATTGTTGTAAGACAGGTTCATAATTAATTTGCGCTTTCGTAAAACGATTTTGCAAATTATTTTATAAAAAGGATAATTTACATAATCCTCCTGCATAACGGGAATTCAGGATTTCATAAAGCGCAGTTTATTACACTGATAAGAATAATTATCATCAATTTATAAATATCATCTTTAATAGAAAATGACAAGAAAAAATTGAACTGCATACTGAAAAAATACCGGCACCCGTCTTTAAAACCCGTAGCTAACGAGTCTTATATCCCGTAGAAAACCGGATAAAAGGCATGTTGTCAAATCTTTTGATATGCGGACGGAGATGTCAAGGTCGGAATAGCGGAGGATGTGTTTATTCTGAAAAAATTTAAGGAGTAAATAAAGGCTCCGGAGTGCAAAAATTAAGCGAAGCGGTTTTTTGCACCGCCTGCAAAAATTAAATTTTTGCACTCCGGATTTTGGAAATAAGGCTTTATTGCAGTTATCCCGCAGTGACTGAAATCTTGCGGGGAGTTGCTTTCTCCACTTTCGGCAGCGTGAGTCTCAGCACGCCGTCAGTCAGTTTTGCGTCAATTTTTGACTGATCAATAACTTCCGAGAGAGTGAATTGTCTGAAATATTTTCCCACATCATATTCTGTCAGGACTGCACTCTCATCGGCTCCTTCAAACGGAGATATTTCGCCTTCCAATGTCAGCGTATTGTCCCTGAGATCAATATTCAGGTCTTTCGTTTTTACTCCCGGAATATCTGCCAGCAGGACAATGGCTTTGTCTGTCTCGAAAATATCTGCGGCAGGGATAAAAACGGGACCGGGTTTTGTCTGTTCGCCGGAAGCAGCAAGCTCCTGTTTTTCTTTTGCCTGAAGTTCTCTGGTCATATCTCGTTTCTCCTTGGGAAATGCGGTCAGCGGATTGCAATCTGTCTCGGTTTTGCGGATTCTGCTTTCGGCAGAATGACCGTCAGAATACCGTCTGTCATTTTGGCTTCTGCCTTTGAAGCGTCAATCGGGGACGGCAGGCTGAACATTCTGCTGAATTTCCCGGATTCCCGCTCCCGGCGATGATAATTCACGTTTTTGTCCTCATCGGGGATTTTCCGTTCCCCTGACAGAGCAAGGCTGTCAGCGGTTGCGGAAATATCTATTTCATCTGCCTTCATTCCTGGGAGTTCTGCCCGGATAAAATAGCTCTCTTTGTTTTCGGTCACATTAATCAGCGGAAAAACACCGGCTCGCCGGGTAGTTTTTCCCGGTTCTTCATAAAATCTGCTTATCCGCTGTCTCATCTGTTCCAGTTCCTCAAGCAGATTGGGCCGCCATGCAGGTGTGTCAAACAGTCTTCTCATAATCATGTCTCAGTCCCCTTTGCAGAGTGGGTGAAACCCACCGTTTTCTATGTAATAGTAATAGCTTTACTATCGTTTTGGGACGGCAGGATTTCCGGCTGACAATATCTCATGCTGTCAGCCGGAAATCACTCATCCCCAAGCTGATCATTATGCCGCCTTCACAGCGATTTTTCTGGGTTTGCTGACGTCTGATTTGGGCAGCACTACCCGCAATACGCCGTTTTTGACACTCGCCTCGATCTTTGACTGATCAATAATGTTCGAGAGGCTAAAAGTTCTCACAAAATCTCCTGTGGGATATTCCGTAAAAATAGGCGTTGCCGGGGTATGCGAAGCCACCTGTCCCCGAATGCTCAAATGATTTTCTTCAAGATTGAGTTCCACGCCGTCTTTGCTCACTCCCGGCATATCCGCAACCAAAATCAGCGCATCCTCGTTTTCAAAAATGTCAACATTCGGAGTGAACGCGGCGCCGGCTTTTGTCAGTTCGCCCTTTGCCTCGACTTCCTTTTTATCCTGCACCTTGAGTTCTTTGTCTGTCATGGCTCTTACCTCCTTTAACTCACCTTGATTTCCACTTTTTTGGGTTTTGCTTCTTCGGCTTTGGGCAGCGTGATTCTGAGAATGCCGTCATTGACCGAGGCAGTCACCTTGTCAGTAGCGATACGGGTCTGAAGCGTTATCTTTTTGTTGAAAGAACCGCTTTCACGCTCCCGGCGATGATAGCATACCTTTTCACCTTCGGATTCGATTTTACGTTCCCCCTTCAACTGAATGCTGTCGGCTTCTGCATGGATTTCGATGTCTTTTGCCTCCATGCCGGGAAGTTCCGCGGTCAGGTAGAGATTTTCGCTGTCCTCACAGACATTGACCGGCGGAAATACGCTCCGCAACGGCGTCATATATCCTTTCCCCAAAAAATTTTCAAAAAGCTGACTCATCTCATTCTGCAAAGGGTTGAAATTTCCCCATCCGAATCCCCTTCCCGGATTTGTTCTTCTTATCAGTGTCATAATTACACCTCCCTGAAATTCGCTCCGTTAATTTACTTTGAAAGTTAATCACATTTGCCGGACTGTCAAGTGGAAAAAATTAAATGCTAAACTTATAATATCAGCAGTTTATTCATTCCACTCCCTTTTGGAAACAATGATAACCATGAGAAATAGGCTGTCAAGGGAGGGGGAACGAAAAAAATATTTTCTTGATATTCAAGTTTTTTTAAAGCCCCGGCAACACTACCGGACAATTTTTTCACATCGTTCTGATGAAACAGACATAAAACGGCTTTCAAAGCCGTTTTACTGTAAAACGATTTTGCAAATCGCTTGAGTTTTAAGCGATCCCCCTTGACATCGCAGAAAAACATATTATCTTTTATAGTTAATTTAAATAATATTTATTGTTTCTAAATAGTTAGAAAATGACAAACACTTTATTCAGGAGGAATTGTATGTACAGAAAGAAGACGGCTCAAATTTTTCTTATTGCCTTTCTGACGGCATCGGCAATCATCTTTTATCAATGGCCCGGTTCCGCTCATAATAATGAGGAACCGGTAAGCAAAGATATGCCGGACCGGCTGATCACTATGGCTGCGGAATATCCGGGAGTCATCATTCCGCCGGAAGAAGACCTGAGCATGGAAATCGTTTTTCATAACAGAGGGAAATCCCATGAAAATATTGAGGTATGGCTTGTTCAGAAACCCGAAAACTGGAAAGCCAGAATAAAAACCTATCGCTTCGGCGTGACCGGCATTCATGTTCCTTCGGGAGAAGATAAAACCGTTACCCTTGAGGCAGAGCCGGATAAGACCGTGACGCCGGGAAAATACGAATTCCGTATCGAAGCAAAAACTCCGGATGACTACTTCAAAATGGTGCAGGATATTTCAGTTACAGTGAAGGAGAAAGAAGAAGGAGAGAAAGAATCCAAAGGCGTGAAACTGACTACATCTTATCCGGTTCTGCGGGGAGCCTCGGACGGCGAATTCGAGTTTTCTGTAGAAGTTGAAAGCAAGTTGGACAAAGATGCGGTATTCGATTTGTTTGCCCAAGGTCCCGAAGGCTGGGATATAAATCTCAAACCGGCTTATGAATCCAAATATATCTCAAGTCTCAGGATCAAGTCAAATCAGAGTTCGACAGTCGCAGTGCAGGTAAAGCCTGCTGCCGGAGCAAAAGAAGGCGAATATCCGGTCAATGTGAGGGTGAATTCGGGCGATGCCAAAGGCGAGGCAAGTCTGACAGTTATTCTCACAGGCACTTACGGGCTTGAGACCGGAACAGCTACCGGACTGCTGTCGTTGGATGCCAAACAGGGAAAGCCGGCAAATGTCTCTATTTATGTCAAAAATACAGGCTCTGCTACGAACAACGCTATCAAATTCATGTCTTTCAAGCCGGAAAACTGGAAAGTGGAATTCAAGCCCGAAAAAATCGAATCTCTTGCGGCCGGAGAACTGAAACAGGTGGAAGTCATTATTACTCCTTATGAAGAAGCATTGGTGGGCGATTATTCGATCAATCTGAGAATCGAGGGCGAAAAAGCAGACAAAACCGTTGAATTTCGGGTCACGGTAAAGGCTTCGGCAACCTGGGCATGGATCGGCATTCTGATTATTGTCGCAGTGATCGGCGGGCTGACTGCTTTGTTTCATAAACTGGGAAGACGGTAGGAAGTGAGAAGTGAAGAGTGAGAAGTGAAGAGTGAGAAGTGAGAAATGGGGAGTGAGAAATGGCAATTATTGAAACTGAGGACCTGACAAAAGTCTATAAGGGCCGGGTCGCGGTGGACGGTCTTTCCTTCAGTGTGCAGGAAGGAGAGATATTCGGATTTCTGGGTCCCAACGGCGCGGGAAAGACAACGACGCTTCTAATGCTTTTGGGACTGACCGAGCCGACCCGTGGAAAAGCCAGAGTTTTCGGACTGGACCCCGCTCGGGAGCCGATCCGAGTCAAAAGCATGATCGCTTATCTTCAGGAAAATATGGGCTTTTACCGGGATTTGGATGCCCGGCAGACGCTCGGATATATTGCGGAACTGAACCGTCTGCCCCAAGACCTGACAGAGACACGGATTGAAAGAGCGCTGAAATCCGTGGGTCTCGATAAAGAAGCAGAAAAGAAAGTCGGGGATTACTCAAGGGGAATGCGTCAGCGGCTTGGCATTGCCGAGGTTCTGGTCAAAGAACCGAAAGTGGCATTTCTGGATGAACCCACGCTGGGGCTGGACCCCGATACTACCAACCGGATCATGGAACTGATCGAAAGTCTTTGCCGGGATAAAAACATGACTGTGCTGCTGTCTTCTCATCTGCTGTATCAGGTGCAGAAAATCTGCCACCGTGTCGGCATTATGATCGGCGGACGGATGGTGGCGCAGGGACCTATGGCACAGTTGGCGGCGGACAAACTCGGTGTGGGCAAGGAGCAATATACGCTGGAGGAGATTTACATGAAGTATTTTCAGGAGGCATAACCATGCACGGTATTATTACTATCTTCGGAAAAGAACTGTCGGATCATTTCAGCAGTTATCGCTTTCTGATTCTATTTGCCCTGATTGCCATGGTGAGCCTGATCACGGTCTATATGGCAGGCATGACGATCACAAAAGAACTGGAGGGCGTGGCAAAGCCGAAATTTGTTTTTCTCATGCTCTTTACCTTATCGGGAGCAGGATTTTCTCTGGTGCAGTTTGTGGCATTTTTCGGGCCCGTGATCGGGCTGATTCTGGGATTTGACACGATCAACAGAGAGAAAAACGAAGGAACTCTCAGCAAACTTTTGTCTCAGCCGATTTACCGTGACGCGGTCATCAACGGGAAATTCCTCGCGGGCTTTGCCCTGATTGCCGTCATGATGATTTCCATTGTGTTGGTAGTTTCGGGAATGGGGCTTATTGTGATGGGCGTGATTCCGGGAAGTGAAGAATGCTGGCGACTGTTTATCTATCTGATTATCAGCATTGTCTATATCTCGTTTTGGCTCGGGGCAGCCATTCTGTTTTCCATTCTGTTCCGCAGCGTTGCAACATCTGCACTGGCTGCGCTGGCAATGTGGGTATTTTTCTCTTTCTTTGTCTCGCTGGGTGCAAATGCCGTAGCAAATGCACTGACGCCGGATGCCGGAGCATCGGATCCGGATGCCATGATGCAGCGTGTCAGAATCGGGAAAGCCATTTCGCTTGCCTCTCCCATGGAGCTTTATACCGATTCTACAGCGACAATCATTGATCCTATGCGGAGAACTACGCGTTCACTGGTTCAGATCGGAATGATGGAACGCTTATCCATGGAGCGTTTTTCAGGACCATTGTCGCTGTGGCAGAGCATTCTTGTAGTGCTGCCCTATATTATTTCATTAGTAGCAATTACCGCTGTCTGTTTTGCTGTTTCATATACGGTATTTCTGCGGCAGGAAATCAGATCGCTTTAATCCCGCGGAGGAGTGCAAAAATATAATTTTTGCACTCCGGATTCTGACTACCGTATGGGATGATTACTTTTGATCGCTTTGGAAAGGAGGGATAAAATATGGAAACAGCCGTCCGCCGGAGAGAAATTTCATCGGGCAATTTTCCTCTTTATGAGGATATAGACGGTGAGTATTACTACGGATACCGTACCGTTATAACTTATGATGAAAAAGGCA
>DYRK01000191.1 GCA_020718785.1 Desulfatirhabdium butyrativorans
TTTTCTCGTTTTCTCGTTCCCAAGCCCCGGCTTGGGCCGGTATCACGCGGATGCGGTCAGCATCGGCAGAACTCTTGAAACTCCTGTCAGACTGCTTACCGCCGAGGCAATTCTGATGGAATACGGAAACATGCTGTCGCAGGTGAAGGTCCGTGAAAATGCCTTCCGCTATATTCAGATTTTGCGAAATGCTCCTGATACGGAAATCATCTCAATCCGTCCGGAATTGATGCAGGCTGCATGGTTTCCACCTTTTCTACCACGGCTCGAAGCACTGCCGGATTTGTGACTGCGCCTTCTTTTGCTTCTGATGCCCTAAGTAAATTGGGTTTTATCAGAACTTTTTTTCCCTGTAATTGCAACGGGAAAAGGCCGAATGCCCGGTCTATTGACTCAGAGACATTCTTATATGCAGCGGGATTAATCATAACTTTTGACATAATTATTATACCTCCCTGTAGGGGCATGTCGCCGACATGCCCCTGCAAAAATCCGGAGTGCAAAAAACCGCCCCGTTGCACTCCGGAAATAATTTTCGATCTGCTGAATTTTAGGGCATGTCGCCGATGAATTTTAGGGCATGTCGCCGACATGCCCCTACGGCTTCAGGCAGATAACAGCCCGACGATCAATTGAGACAACAGAAAAATCAGTAAGACAATTCCCGACAGCCGGAGCTGTTTTGCCGGAATGTCCTGCTGTCTGCGGATGAAAAACAGTTCTGCCGAAATCATACCCGCTGTCAGCAGAATATAAGGCAATGAGAAAAAGATAAAACCGATCATCGCCCAATTTTCCGAATATCTCCTGTCCTGCCAGACAAGCCATGTCAGATATCCTGAAATAAATGAGCCGATCCACCAGAAAATATTCAACACGAGCAGAATGGCTGCATTTCCGGAGCGCAGTCCGATAACGAGGGCGATGACAGAGCATCCGATAAACAGAATAGCTATAGGAATAATCATCATTCAATCACTTTCCGAGGATCAGTGACCCCGAATTCTTTTGACATATTTTTTTCTGTATGATATCTGACTTAGTCAATACTGCTTCGGAGTGCAGGGTTGACCTGCACCTGCAGGCTGATCTTGCACTCCGAAAATGCTTTTATATATCATAACGCAACGTAACGTCAAGAGTATAAAATGGAATTGAAAACACGATTATCTGTTTTGGATCAGATTTACAAAATTTATGACGGGATTGTTGAAAACTGGGATATAGCGTGCAGGCAATATTGTTCCGAATGCTGTACCCGCAATGTCATTCTGACAGGTCTCGAAGGCTATAAAATTATCGCTTACCTGATTTCGCACGGGATATCGGGCCGGCTCCGTGTACTTGAAGCTGAATCGGATAAAAAGCGGTTTCAGCCGCGTATTACCACCAACGCTTTAGCCGTGCTTTGTATGAAAGGAGAAGAGCCTCCTGAAGAGGAAAACGAGTCATCCTGGGGAAACTGCCCGTTTTTACAGAATAATGAATGCCCGATCTATCCGGTAAGACCCTTCGGCTGCCGATGTTTTATTTCAAAGCAGAAATGTGCGGAAACGGGTTACGCTGACGTCGAACCCTTCATGTTCGCGGTAAACACCGTGTTCCTGCAATATATCGAGCATATTGACGCGGGAGGATATTCCGGAAATTTTACGGATGTCATGCTGTTCATGGCATCGGAAGAAAACCGGCAATCCTATTCGGACGGGACATTGAGACATGCCTGCAAAAACCTGATCCTCAATCATCCCATCCGGACTCTGCTTGTTTTTCCCGAACATAAAGAGCGGATAGAGCCTGTCCTGAAACAGTTGGCAGATATAAAAATTCCGTGGGATTTCGGATCGTAGAAGTGAGCCGGATAATGAACGGCGGGTTATATTTCCCGATTTCTGCAATATCTTCATCCGAGGGTAACCCAATCAGTTGTTAATCTATGGTAAATGTCTGTATCTTGTAAAAAGTTCGTCGAAGACTTTCTGAATATTTTATTGCTTCATATACATCCCAACTTTTCCTGACAAATTCTGATAGACAAGCATTATAGTTCGGTCCTACTTTAGCGGTCGAGCCAGGTTTTGGGACAATATCATCAATTAATATTTTCGAGCGAGACTTTTTTACAAAATTCAAGAGACATTGTTTAGGATCCTTGATATCATCCATTTTAGTCGGAAATATAGTGATTGGGATCGATAAAAAGCTCGAAATTGCTTTCCGATCCGCCATAACCCATGCTTCTATTTCCATTACGGCTATACGAAATATTAATTTTGGATTTGCTTTATGCTTTAGCCACTTTTTAACTTTTTCAGGAGGACATCCGTTATCTTGATCAATTAGTACCAAGAAAGGCATAACCATAGCTGCTTCATTAAAGGCTTTCATTTTACTTTTTAAATAGCCACAGCCTCTTCTACTAAGACAATTAGCTATGTTATAGTTATTATCGCTTTGATATAATATCTTTCTCGCAACTGCTTCGCTCAAGGAGTCTTCAACTGCTAAATTTATAGGAATATTCATTACTTAAATAACTCAAGCTGCTCTATTTTTGCTGGACTGCTTCTTGGTAGAATAACTTCACCTACAGACAAACCGACATCAAGAAGTACTTTAATATCACTAATATCTCCGGCAACTTCAATTGTAGTTCCTTCTGCACCAGGCGTCAGTAACAATACTTCTCTCCCATCTATTCCGTTATCACTTAATAATGACTCGCTATGTGTACTTATAATCACCTGGCGTTTTCGTTGACGTTGCATTCGATAGATAATGGGAGCAAGTTTTGAAACTATGCCACTATTCAAAGATAATTCCGGTTCCTCCAATAAAAGTAAGGATTCGCTCTCTAAAAGTGCCCAAAGTAACCCAATTAAGCGCAAAGTACCGTCAGAAAATTGATCTTCCCGCTGCCAGCCGGCATTAGGTCGCCAGTGAGAGTATAAAGCTGCAAGATGTGGTTTTCCGCAATCTTTATCGCGTTCAAATTTAAGTTGATTCAGTTGCGGCACAGCAATTTTCAGTGCTTCTTCAATTTTCGCTAACCGAAATTTCTGTATTCGGTCAGTTGATTTGGCAACCCTTACGAGGAATCCTTGACCAAAAGGATCACTTTCAATTAAACTTGTTTGGAGAATATCTGCATGCCGCAGTAACTGGGGTACAAGATGAATATAGCTGACAGTATCTAAAAATTTTGCGATATCCCTAAATTCCAAATTCGTATTAACTTGTTCAAGATACGTCTGTTTTAATCTCTCTGAATCCTTAACGTCTTCAGAATCAGGCCTATCTAAAATCTGCTCATTGCCTTTCCATACTTTTTCAAACGACAATACCGGCTGCCTGTAGCCTCGTGTTTCCTGTTTTAAACCAATTGCATATCTCCATATTGCCTGCTCTTCATCTAGCACATTTGAAAGGGAAATATCAATTTCAATCTCAGGATCGCGCCGTGCGGACAAGCATCTCATTTTAGATATACCTCCACGGTCGTTAACCGCTTTTTGTAAACCGCCGCCTTCTGATTTGGCGATATCCCTAAGGAAACGAAACACATCCAGTAAATTGGATTTACCGGATGCATTGGGTCCGACAATAAATTGCCTTTGGCGAAGAGGTATGTCAACGCGTTGAAAATTACGCCAATTTTTTAACTTCAGTTGAGAGATTATCATTAATCTTCCATTGAAATTTATTATACAGAATCAAATTATATATTCTGATAACACTATTGTATCATTGGTCAAAATTCTAATCAATATTTTTTATGATTATCACAATGCCCATGCACTTACGCCGGAGGGGCTAACCAGTTGTTAAGCAGTTTTTTTTCCGGCTAATATCCGAAAAAGCGTAATATCGGGTTTCCGGCTGACATTCAAAATCGGATGTTATACGGAACGCAAATTTCATGCCAAAATATTTTTTCCTTAGCTCTTATTTCATAGCCCTGCCCAGAAAAAATAATCACACATTCTCAAGAGTAGGTATCTTTTAATATAATTCAATCAGCCTGTCAAGCATTTTTTAGAAAATAATTTATAATTAATCAGAGATGTTATAAAACAGAGGGTGCGGAAAGAATAATATTCCGGACAAATTTTTCCGTAAGTTCCCCTGAAATCTGATGCTCGAAAACTTCTCCTTCGGGCGTAACGCCTCTGATTCTGCCGTCATGCAGAAAGCGGCTTAGAAGCCGGATACCGATTGCTCTCCGGTCATTCCCGATTTCTGCAATATCTTCATCCGAGGGTAAAGGCAGAGAAATTCCTTCACTCTCAAGCAATTTGATAAAGTTCAATATCCGTGCGAGCCTCAGAATAGTAACAGATTCAAGCCGGTTTTGGGAAAGAGGAAAAGCCGAGGAACGCATCAGCGAAAAATGTTCGGGAAGAATTCCATTGAGTTTGGCATATTCGAAATCTGCACTTCCCGCCGCGGGATAAAAAATCGAAACGCCGACAATCGTCTTTTTTCGGGCAAAATAAAAGAGATCGGAGAGTGAATCCTCTGCGCTCTGACCCGGCGCACCGGCAATTACATAGCAGACTGCATCCAATCCGTATTTTTCGGCAAGCAGGATCACTGTTTCAAGCGATTTTCGGACATCGGGGCGCCGGAATCTTCCGAGCTGATCCGCGGAAGTCGAACCCACAGAAAGATTAAGGGTTTTAAAACCGGCTTCCTTCATCAGCAGAATTACTTCCTCATCCAGCGATGGCGGAAAAAGCCCGTTCATTGCCCGGAGTTCAAGTGCGCCGAAACGCGTCTTTATCTCATGCAGAAGTCTTATAAACCATTCCCTTTCCAATGAGAGATTTTCATCTTCGAAATCAATGAATCCCGCGTCATAAGTTCTCACGGCAATTTCAATCTCACGAATAACCGATTCTACGCTTCTGCGCCTATATTTAGAGGAACTTACGGAACAATAGCTGCATTTCATGGGACATCCCCGGCTGGCGACAATGACCGTGCTTCCCTGTTTTCCACGCCGGTAAAAGGAATTCTTCACCAAATCCATAGCAGGCAGGGGGTAATTCTCCGGATTTTCCATCATTGCCGGTTCGCCGATATGCAGGCTTCTGTCTGATTTGCGGAACACAATTCCGGGAATATTTCTGATTCCGGATTCTGAATTCCGAATGGCTTTTGCAAGGAGCGGCATTCCGACTTCGCCTTCCCCGCGAAGCACAAAATCCACAGCCTCGCATTCCATAGCTTTTTCCGGCAGGGCTGTGGGATGATGGCCCCCGAGTACTACCAGGCAGTCCGGATGAAATTTTTTTACGATTCGGGCTGTTGCCGCGGCTTCATTGCCGTATGCCGTGAAAAGTGAAGAAATTCCCACCAGAAAAGCTCCGGCTTCCCTTGCGATTTTTCCTATATGTTCGAAACTGTATCCGAAATGTCTGAAATGATGGAACAGAGCAAAAGGAGAGATGTCAGGCTTTGGGTAGTATTCTTTAAGATAATCCATTTCCGGAGGCAGATTAATGATCCGGGATTTGGCAGTGGCAAGGCTGTCAAAAATATCCACGGAAAAGCCTGCGGTTTTAAGGGCAGCGGCAATGCAGGCTAATCCGTAGGGAACGGTTCGTTTGGCTGTGAGATAAAAATCTCTGACAGGCGGCTGTATGAGAAGAATGTCCGGCATGACAGAATGTAATATCCTTACCTTGAAAGCTTCAGTGGGTCAGACATTTCTGTCTGACCTTTATCATGAACAGGCAACTGACCTTTATCATGAACAGGCAAAAATGCCTGTTCTACCGCAAAAAAATTATAAGTCTTTAAGGTCGCCCGCTTAATATCCTTACCTTGAAAGCTTCAGTTGACCCCGGCAGACAGGCTTTTTTCTCCATCAAATTACTACTCTGCGGAATCTGTTTCGGAAATGTCCGAAACAGGTTTTTCTTCTGTATCCGAGTTCAATTCCGATTCAGACATACAATGAGTCGAACCATCTGTTTTTTTTATTATAATCCATTGGTTTGTCCGAATTTGCGATCCCCTTCCCGACAGTCTCGTCATAATAACAATAATCCGGATCAGTCCGATCACTACGGCAAAGAGGCAGAGAGCCATAAGGCTTATCATTATTTCATGAATCATCATGTTTCAGCCGCTCAGACTCTGACTGCAACAAATTCCGAGTCATCTCCGTCGTGAATATAGATTCTTCCGCTCAGTTTTTCATCCCTTATCATTGCCCAGCCTCTTCCGTAAGCAATCACGGTTCCGATTTTCCCGTACCACGAGAATTCTATTCTCTCGGACTCGCCGTACTTCTCGATACGGCAGTCCATGATGCCTTGCAGTCTGCCGATTTTGAAACCCGAAGACTTATACGGATTCAGCGTTACATAGCCGTGAGCCGGAAGGTCTGTGTAATCGCTTTCGATGATACGCCACTTTCCGGAATACTTATCGCTGATAAAATTGTCTGCAATGCTCAGAATGCCGGGACTGGCAAAGCGTTCTTCTTTGAACATGTTGCGGACACACAGGGCAAAATGCTGCCTGCCCCGGATTTCCGAGCAGACAGCTACGGGAATCCGGACTTCGTTTCTGCCTTCAAAGGCGACAGAAAAGAGTCTGACTCTTCCGTCACCCTGAATCCTTGACATACATGCCGGCAGAGAGACATGAACCGCATCGCCTGTCTCATAGCCGTCCGGCAGGGAAACTATGAGGTCTGCCCGGTCCCCGGCTTTGAAATACCGGATTTTTTTGCCGCCGGTATTTCTGAATTCCGCTTTGACAGGAAATCCCCGGGCATGATCGCCCCAGTCTTCTTCACGGATCCTTGTGATCTCAGCAGCAGCAATGCCGGACTGTACTTCGAGCGACAGTAATGCTTCCTCTGTCTGCACAGCCTCGGATACTGTCATTTTTCTGCCGTTGACAAGGATATGACCGCTGCTTCCGATAATGCCCGACAGTCTGAGCTGAGTCATAAGCACAAGTGCTGCTGCTGAATCCGCTGATGAATACAGCGATCCCTGTTCATTGAATTGACTGAATATCTGATTGGCAATTGCTATCCCTTGTCTCAGATCACCTGTTGCTATGAGTGCGGCTGCACAGTATGCCAAAGATGCCCGGTCAGCGGCCGCGTGCTGTTTTTGTGCAGGAGATGCCGAAGTATCGGAGAAAACGATAAACTCCTCAATGAATTTCAGAATATCTCTTTTATCTTTTCCGGCAGAAACTGCCGCATAAGCATCTTCCGGAGAAGCGATCTGATCCGGAATACGTTTCATGCCGTGCGCCGAGGCAGCTCGGTCCGCGAGAGACAATCCTTCGGCAACTGCCTGACGCAGACCCGCAGAAAGAGATGAGACCGCACTCAATTTGCTCAAAGTCCGCAGATATCGGACCGTAAGCGGGCTGTAATACTCATGTACAGAAATTTCTCCCGGATACATGGCAAAGCCTCTGTCAGGAATCAGCATCTTCTGTATCCGCGTCACTTCTGCAAGAATAATCTGCTCGGCTTCTGCTCTGCCTCCCCGGGTCTGAGCAGAGACATACATGAATACCGCTGCTGAAATCTTTGCAGCGGTCTGTACGCAGCCGTGATGGGGATAGCGGGCGATTGCCGCAGCCAGCCTGTTATATGTCTCATCAAGATTCGGAAGCACGCGCAGCAGTCTGATACGGCTGTCGGAATGAAGATTCAGGCTTTCTCCTTTTTGCAGCAGCATCAGTTCTTTTGCATAAAATCCGAATCTGCCCGGTTCTCCGACCTGTTCCTCGGCAGTATCACTTTCGCCTGAAACCGGATCAGTGACAATTACTGTGTATCTGCCGGGAACAACATCGAATTCCAGTTCTACAGGCGTGTCCATGACATCAGCTATAGTATCGCTTTTATCTGCGGCACGAAATTTCACAGAAACTTCGTCTCGCATCAGACAGACCGAGGCTTTGCCCGATACCGAAGATACACGGACCCGTCCCAGAACATGATCGTCGGGATGGACTGCCGGCGGCAGGTCCGGTTCAGCCCGAACCCGCGTACCCGCTGTGACAATCGCCCGGTGAGATGCCCAGTCCGTACCAGTCAGAGCAAAGGTCTCCACGGCAAAGTTTCCCCGTGAATCTCGCGGCGGAATTACAACTTCTGAGGTTCCGTCCACTGAAATGATGCCGTAGAACAGGATTTCCGGAAATACGCCGTCTATATGCTTGTCAGCCCTGTCTTTCTTTGCCGTATCCACTTGATCCGACAGCGATTTCTCATCAGGAATCAGGGATTCCGTCTGCTGTTTTTCTCCGACTGTTCCATCCAGCGCACTGTACATCTGATCCGCATTGAATTCCATAGTCCTGAATTCCGGCTCCGGATCCGACTCATCCGGGAGAACGGCTTTGCTTATTTTTTCGGAATCTTCTGCAATATCTGAAAGCGAAAGCACAAGATCATCCGACAGGTCAATGATGTCCGCCTCAATACCTGAAAGAACAAGAGGTTCGTCCTCCGGGTCCGAGACTTCATCTTTTTTCTCCTCTGTGAGCAATTCCCTTGTCTCATCAGGCAGATTCAGCGGCATAATTTCAGCCTCAGCCATGCCGCGGGTCGCGTTATCCATACAGCGTTTCAGCGATGCCCCCAGAGCAGTCCCCGGGGTATCAGCGGAAAGACGCTCATCCCGCACGCAGAGCAGAACCGGAACCGGTCTGTCTGCACCTTCGCTCCTCAGTGTTACAGTCAGGCTCTGTCCGGGACCGAGTATTTCGGGAACTTCCGCGGATGCACGGACCCGGCACGGTGAGATAAAAGTTGTGTAACCTTCGAATGGCCGCCCGCTTACAAAACATCCGACAAAAACCATGCTCATCGGGCCGCCGACCTCTGCCCGGATTCTGCTTCCGGGCTTCATATCTCCGGCTTCCTGTACCGAATACCGCCCGGTTGCAAGATCGAGATTCACCAGTACAAGGGATTCCACGGCTGCGGCAGCATGGATAAGCGGCGTGTCGGTGACAACCTCCTCGACAATCAGCGGTGTGGGAAGAAAATCGCCGCGTGTGAGATATCCCCCGCGTATCGGAAGAGCATCGGGTTCCGGCATCATTGAAAACTGCATGTCAGTTCCCAGTTCATTGATTACAGAGACATCTCTGTCTGTTTTCCGTGTCCCCGGGACAGCGATATCAGTCACCCGTTCAGGATCATCGGCTGCTGTCAGACAAAGACGGAAAGGTCCCTGTCCCTTGATTCCGATTTTGCCTTCGTAATATCCCGGCGAAATTGGCTGGAGGATTGTCTCAGCAAGAGTTTTATCCTTTTCTGTAACAGCCGCGATGAGCTGTCCCCCGAAAGGCATCCGATAACTTTCCGCAGAAAGTGCAAAAGACAGATTTCCCGCGGCTTTGTTGAACCTGTGACTCAGCAGACGGACCCGCAGAGGCGCGAGCTTATCTTCCGTGACAGTAAAGAAAGCACTCTGCCCCACAGGACGTCCCTTCATATCTGTCCGCGCCGAATATTCTCCCGGCATAAGTCCGGAGAATGTTTCCATGCCGGCTCCGTCTGTGAGTTCCACTTTCCGCGCGGCAAAGAATGCGCCCTGCATCTCGACCGTCAGATTCAGGCTGCGGCAGGGAGACAGACATGCGACAAACAGGCGGATATTATCCTGCCCGGCGCGATAAATATCGCGGTCTGAAACAATACATCCCATGGGGCTTACAGGCTTGGGAACCGGTGTAATGGTCAGACCTTCCAATGCCACGGGTCTGTCTGCCAGCGGAACAACCTTGTCGGCTTTCTGAATCAGCAGCCGCGCCAGACGCCCGCTTATTTTCTGTTTATGCCCCTGAGGGTTCCGTTCTTCGGCAAAAACAAAATAATGACCTAT
>DYRK01000192.1 GCA_020718785.1 Desulfatirhabdium butyrativorans
GCTTGCGAAAATCCGGAAAGATTGAGAAAAAGCCTGAAATGTGTTTTGGGAGTGCAGGGTGAAATAACCTTGCACTCATCCTTATATCTTAAAGGGATGGATACGCTGTGAAAGTAGAATCTGTTACTGTTCAGAATTTTAAACGATTTGATCATCTTGAGGTTTCTTTCAAAAACAGAACGCTTCAAGAGGCTGCCAACCGCTTTCTTATACTGGGTGACAACGGTACGGGAAAAACAACATTGTTGCAGGCAATTGCCCTTCCGCTGGCATTGGCTGCCAAACAAATTCGGACCATATCCGATTTCGACTGGGTCGGTTTTTTAGCGGGTCGTTTCTGGCTTTTGGGACCCCCGAATATTGAGTTGGAAATATTATTCGAAGATGAGGAAATTGAAGCTACCCGCTCGGTAGCTGAAAGATGGTATCTCGCGCAGCCTGCCGGATTCCGACCGCATGACTTTGTCGAGCCGGGCAACAGCCGCTCAGTGAGAGTGACTTTGAACGGCGAATACTGGAGGGTAGGAAAAGATAACAGCCTTGCAGAGCGTTCTCAGTTTCAGGGACGCTATTATGCCCAGAAATTATTGAGAAGCGATCCGTCAATCCGCTCGGAATTTTCCAAGCTTCCCGGTATATTCTGGTTTGATCAGTTTCGCAATCTCGGTTCAAATCCGCGTTCCGAAAACAGCGAAGATGTTTTGAGGGAGCGTGCAGCCGGAATTTCATTCGAATCAGGAGTCGGGCGATTACGTCAGTATCTGATCGAATGGAAGCAAAGACAGCAATCTTCCCAACGGGATAGTTCAGTTGATTATCTCAGACAATTAGAGACTCTTTACAGGAAAGTTTTTCCCGACCGTTCATTCGTGGGCATAGAATATGTGCCGAGCAATGAATCGCCCGCTGAAAAACATACTTATTTCACATTGAATGACGGGCATCGGGTTTATGATATCGTCGAAATGTCGGCAGGAGAACAGGGAGTTTTTCCGGTATTGTACGAGATTGTCAGACAGCAGATAGCGTACTCGGTGGTTCTGGTGGATGAAGTTGACCTGAATCTTCATCCGCCCGCAGCACAACTTTTAGTCAGTCAACTTCCCAAGATTGCTCCTACTTGTCAGTTTCTTTTTACAACGCACTCTGAAGCTGTGAACGATGTGATCGGCGAAGAGGAAACTTACCGTTTGCCGGGAGGTTCTCTGTGCCTGTAAACATTCTTTATTGTGAGGGAGGAAAAAATAGTCCTGACAGCCGTATTTTGCTGAATTTAGTCTCCGGCATGGGTATAACTATCAAATATGCCAGAAGTAAATATGGCATTGACCGGCAGATTCTATTTATAATGCAGGAAAATCTTCTGCCCGGCTCTGTGGCTGCTTTAAAAGACAGAGATTTTGACGATGATGATTCATCGCCGGAAAATGCTCCTCGGGACTGGTTTGTCAGAGACAATGAGCAGAATATCCGGATTGGCTGGTCTTGGGAGAGAAAAGAGATTGAAAATTACCTGATTGATCCTGATGTAGTATCCCGTGCGCTCGGTTCCAAAGCTCCGCCTGTTGCGGATTATCATGCGGCACTCGAAAATTCAGCCAAGACAATTGCAGATTATACGGCTGCCAGAACCGCTCTGTCTCTTCCGCGTCAGACACGGCTGCCACTCAAGAATTGCTGGGGAATTCAAGGAATTAACAGCAGGCATTTATTTCCGCAACTTTTGTCAATATCGGATTGCTTTGAGGGGATAAAGAATAATGTTCGTCTGTACGAGCAGACTCAGATTATCCGAGAAAATGAAGTTGTGAGTTCTTTCAATGAATTGCTTTTGGGCTGCCGTGTCGGGGGGCGTCGCTTTCAACACTTTCTGACATTTTTTTCCGGGAAAGATCTGCTTTACGGAATGAGAACTGATATAAGAAAGTTCGGACTTGGAAAGCCTTGCGATTTTTTGGAACGGATTGTCAAAGGAATTGAAAATTCGACAGATAATGTTTGGATGTGGTTGTCCGAATGGGAACGGCTCAGACAGCTTTTGAAAGCCTGAAGCGATCACGGACAGAGTTACAGATTTCAAAGGGAGGAGTTATGAAAAACAAAATTGCCAGACTGCTGATATTCATTATTATCCGGTCAGTGGAATAGCGTCCGCGTCCGATGAACAGGCTCAGGGCATTCTGGAAATTACCAGACGCTCCTCTGAAACCGATACTGTAACCCGCCGGAATGCGGCAAATGCGGAAGAACTGATTTCCGTGTCTGAAGAAATGAATGTTCAGGCTCAGAATATGAAAGCCTTTGTCCGTCAATTGCTGATATTAATCAAAGGCAGGCAGTCTCCGACCGGGAACTCATCTCAGACAGACTGTATTTATTAATAAAATAACTATTTATTGAAAAAGACTTGACAAGGCAAATCCGTACTGATATTCAATTGACTGAGCGCTCGTTCAGGATACGTCCGGCACACACCGAAAATTTGACTGTGACACAATGAAACCTCTGGAAAACAGAATCAAAGACATCCCCACTCAGGTAAAAGACCCTGACCTTGTCGAACGCAGGCGAAGGCAGATCGTTGACGCCGCGGTTCAACTCTTTGTCGAAAAAGGATTCCACAAAACCACTACCCGCGAGATAGCGGCTGCCACAGGATTTTCCATCGGTTCCCTATACGAATACGTCGCATCAAAAGAAGATGTTTTATATATGGTATGCGATGCTATCCATGCCGAGGTAAATTCCGGGGTACAGGCTGCGCTGGCAAGGGCATCCGGGGGCAGAGACGCGCTGGCAGAGGTGATCCGGGAATATTTCATGGTCTGCCATCGGATGTCCGATCATATCTTGCTGATATATCAGGAAACCCGCTCTTTGCCCGATCAGTGGCGTCAGAAGGTACTTCAGAATGAACTCAATATTACCGGTATGTTTGTGGAAGTGCTGGCAAATCTTATGGCATCGGGAAACCTGCCGAATCTGGATGAGCGTTCTGTCGAACTTATCGCACACAATATTTCCGTATTGGGACATACATGGACCTTCAGGCGATGGTTTCTTGCCCGGCATTACAGTATCGAAGATTACATAAAGCTCCAGACGGACTTTATTATGGGAATATCTACAGGAAATATCAAACCCGATCCGGAGTGCAAAAATGGAGCGGAGTGAAACGGAGCGTAATTTTTGCACTTCGGACATATAAATTTTTTGATCTAAGGCAAAAAGGAGAAAAATATGAACGTCCAGGCTGAAATCTACAAACCGAAAAATAATGTGCGCGTTGTGACGGCAACTTCTCTGTTTGACGGTCATGACGCATCCATAAACATTTTCCGCAGAATTCTTCAAAGCACCGGCGCGGAAGTCATCCATCTTGCCCATAACCGCTCGGTTCAGGAAGTGGTGGATGCAGCCATCGAAGAAGATGTCCAGGGACTCGCAGTATCCTGTTATCAGGGCGGTCATGTGGAATTTTTCAAATATACGGTTGACCTTCTCAAAGAAAGAGGCGCGTCTCATATCAAAGTTTTCGGCGGAGGCGGCGGTGTTATTGTGCCGGAAGAAATCAAGGAACTCGAAGCTTACGGTGTGACAAAAATCTATTCGCCCGAAGACGGCGCGAGATGGGGGCTTCAGGGCATTATCAACCACATGGTTGAAACCATGGATTTTTCCACAGTGAGAGACGGAAATTTTGACTTGTCCCGTCTGAACCCCGAAAACAAGCTCATGGTGGCAAACCTGATTACCGCTATGGAAGAGGCTAAAGCCAAAGAAAACGGGCATCTTGCACAACTCAGGGCGCAGATTCGGAAAAAATTGGGGGACAGGAAAGTTCCGGTAATCGGTATTACCGGAACCGGCGGCGCGGGAAAATCCTCTCTGACCGATGAATTAGTCTTACGTCTTCTGCATGATATCAAAAATGTCTCTGTGGCAATTATCAGTTGCGATCCTTCACGGCGGAAAACCGGCGGCGCATTGCTCGGAGACAGAATCCGCATGAATGCCATCGGCAGTTCACGGGTCTATATGCGCTCTCTTGCCACCCGGCAGTCTCATACCGAAATTCCCGAATCTCTGCCCGAAGTTGTGGATGTGGCAAAAGCAGCCGGATATGATCTGGTGATTGCAGAAACCGCGGGTATCGGACAGGGCGATTCTCACATCATTGATATGGCAGATGTGTCCGTCTATGTCATGACCAGCGAATTCGGTGCGGCATCCCAATTGGAAAAGATTGACATGCTTGATTATGCGGACCTGATTGCGGTAAACAAATTTGAAAAACGGGGCGGCGAAGATGCAGTCCGTGATGTCCGCAAACAGGTTCAGCGCAACCGGAACGCTTGGGATAAAAAGCCCGAAGACATGCCGGTGTTCGGAACAATTGCCTCCAAATTCAATGACGACGGTGTGACCGGGCTTTATCATGCCCTGCTGGATACGGTTGCACAGAAAACCGGCGTTAAATTGGAGTCAAGTCTCCCGAGAACCGGCGTGAAAACCTCTTCTTCCAAAACTATCATTATTCCGCCGGAACGTATCCGCTATCTGGCTGAAATTTCTGAAACTCTAAGGGATTATCACAGACACACCGAAGAGCAGGCAGACGGGGTGCGTAAGGTCTGGCATCTGAAAGAGAGTCAGTCGTTGCTGGAAGGAGAGATTCAGGAACTTGTCTCACGGTTCAAAGAAGAGGCTGCAAAGGCTGAAAAGCTTTTAGATAAGGAAACCAAAGAATTGCTTGCTTCATGGGAAGTAATGAAGGAAGCCTACAGCAAAGACGAACTGGTTTACAAGGTCAGGGACCGTGAAATCCGAGTGCCGTTGAAACTGGAATCGCTTTGTCATAAGATGATTCCTAAAATTTCGCTTCCCAAATTCAAAGACCCCGGAGAGATTTACCGCTGGATGCGCCGCGAAAATCTGCCCGGATATTTTCCCTACACCGCCGGCGTCTTTCCCCTGAAACGCGTGGACGAGGACCCGACCCGTATGTTTGCCGGCGAAGGGGATCCGTTCAAAACTAACCGGCGGTTCAAGCTTCTGTCCGGAAATTATGACGCCAAACGGCTTTCGACAGCGTTTGACTCCGTGACTCTCTACGGCTATGATCCGGATCGCCGGCCCGACATTTACGGCAAAGTCGGGACTTCGGGGGTGAGTATATGCACTTTGGACGATGTCAAAGTTCTGTACGGCGGCTTTGATCTCTGTGCGCCCAATACTTCTGTGTCCATGACTATCAACGGTCCCGCGCCCATTATTCTGGCTATGTTTCTGAATACGGCTGTGGATCAGCAGGTGGAGCGGTTCAGAGAACAAAACGGCAAAGAACCGAGTCATGAGGAATATCGGAAACTCCGTGACATGGTTTTAAGCAATGTCCGCGGCACGGTTCAGGCCGATATTCTCAAAGAAGATCAGGGACAGAACACCTGCATTTTCTCCATTGATTTCGCGCTCAAAATGATGGGAGATATTCAGCATTATTTTATCGCCAACAATGTCCGCAATTTCTACTCCGTATCCATATCGGGATATCACATTGCGGAAGCCGGAGCGAATCCCATTTCCCAACTGGCTTTTACGCTGGCAAACGGATTCACTTATGTCGAATACTACCTGTCGCGGAACATGCCTTTGGACAGTTTCGGACCCAATCTCTCCTTCTTCTTCTCTAACGGCATGGACCCGGAATATACGGTCATCGGCAGGGTGGCACGGCGGATATGGTCGGTTGCCATGAGGGAGAAATACGGAGCATCCATGCGCTCCCAGATGCTGAAATATCACATTCAGACCTCGGGACGCTCGCTGCACAGTCAGGATATTCAGTTCAACGATATCCGGACTACTCTTCAGGCTCTTTGCGCCATTTACGACAACTGCAACAGCCTTCACACCAACGCATTTGATGAGGCAATTACTACTCCGAGCCGGGAATCGGTGCGCCGTGCGCTTGCGATTCAGCTCATCATCAACCGGGAATGGGGTTTGAACAAAAACGAAAATCCGCTTCAGGGCAGTTTTATTGCAGAAGAACTGACCGATCTGGTGGAAGAAGCGGTTCTCGGAGAATTTGACAAGATCACCGAGCGCGGGGGAGTTCTCGGAGCCATGGAAACCGGATATCAGCGGAGCAAAATTCAGGAAGAGTCAATTTATTACGAAGTCCTGAAACACAGCGGCGAATATCCCATTATCGGCGTCAATACTTTCCGTGATCCGGATGCTGACGAATCGGATTTCACGGAAACCAATATCGAGTTGGCACGGGCTACCGATGAGGAAAAGGAATCTCAACTGAAACGTCTTGCGGATTTCCAGAAACGCAATGAAAAAGATGCCCCTGCCGCGCTGGAACGTCTCCAGAAAGTTGCACTTTCAGGAGACAATCTCTTTGCCGAACTTATGAATACGGTGCGTTTCTGCTCTCTCGGACAGATCACCCGTGCCTTGTATGATGTAGGCGGGAAGTATCGGCGGAATATGTGACCGCTGATTGTCTGAACCCTGATTAATAAGGATTAAAGGATTTTCCTGATTTCTGTTTTGCCTTTTTGAGCTTGTCAATGAAATTGGACAGTTCGGTCGGCTTGACAGAAATCCTGCAAATCCTTTAATCCTGAAAATCAGGATTCAACTGGCAGAGGAGATATAAAAATGCAACACTCTGAAATATTTAAAAGAATTTCATCCGATCCCGATATATGCCACGGCAAGCCCTGCATCAAAGGAACGAGAATTCCCGTTTATCTGCTCGTGTCTCTCGTGGCAGAGGGTGAGGACCCGGAGACAATCATAAGCGATTATCCGTCAGTTACGCATGAGGATATAAAAGCGGCAATAAGATATGCCGCAACATTATGTAACTATGAGACATACCCGATATGAATGTCAGATTCCTCCTTGACGAAAATATGCCCTTTTCCCTGCTTGACTTTCTCAGAAGCAGAGGATATGAAGCAGAACACTTGAAAAAGCTGGAAAAAGTCGGGATTAAAAACGGAGAGGTTTATAAACTCGCTGAACAGCATGAATTATGGATATTGACAAGAGACTCGGATTTCAGAAATTACCATAAGTTTGTCTCGCACAATGTCGGAGGTGTCATCGTGTTCGCATCAGGTGACTCGACAACCCGGAACCTGTTGGAGGTGATGAGCCGGTTTCTGAAAACCTGCTGTGAGAAGCTGGAATCAAAACACCTTATAATTATTGATGATAACACAATAAAAATTTATGAATGAGAGGCGGGTGTCGGAACCCTGATTCAAGGATTAAAAGATTTTCCTGATTTCTGTTTTGCCTTTTTGAGCTTGTCAATGAAATTGGACAGTTCGGTCGGCTTGACAGAAATCCTGCAAATCCTTTAATCCTGAAAATCAGGATTCAGACAATGTGTGTGCTGAAATTTCATTTCAGCACTCCGGACAGAAATCCTGCAAATCGGGGTTCAGACAATCAGACATTCTCCGCTGCCAAAGGAACTGGAAAATTCCATACGCTGTGTCATCCCTTTTGACAACCGGAAAATTGCGGTGCTGACCTTTGATCTCTGCGAGCTTAAAAATGAGATAGCGGGCTATGATGCTGAAATTGTCAATTATTTAAGAGAACATTACAGTAAGCGAATTGATAGTTATGGGACGAGTTATTTCAGTCAAGGAGTGCTATGAACTTAACCCCGGAGATAATTATCAGTATGACAGGATGTTCAGGGAAGGAGCAGATAAATAATGCCTGATGATCCTTTTTCAGCAGAACGGTATGTGCTGCAATCCTGCAACCTCGGCGCATTAATGAGCAATGCAGACGCTGATTTTGTCAGCAGGCAGTTGGCAGAGATTGATCCCTGGCGGTCTCTCGGATATTCCTCAGAAGGACTTTGCCGATATTTCTTACGCAGAGACCCTGCATTAAGCCGCTATCTTATATTTGCAGACAACAGGAAAGCGGGAATTGTCTGCGTCCGTTATCCCTGGCTCCGCGGCGCGTACATAGAGATGATCGGCTTGTCCGAATCCTTTCAGGGAATGGGAATCGGCAGAGAAGTCATCGGCTGGATCGAGGCTCAGACTTTGGCTGCATCTCAGAATATATGGGCAATGGTGTCGGCATTCAACAAAAGAGCAATAAATTTCTATGAGCGGGCAGGATTTATAAAAATAGCTCCTGTCCATGACCTTATTCGCCGAGGAGAGGATGAATTTCTGTATCGGAAACCCATCGGATGAATCTGTTTGATTAAAGAAAGGAGAAACAATCATGCGTAAGTCATTAGTCATTCTGATGATCACGGTAATCTGTCTTTTTTCCGCCGAAGGATACGGCGCGGAGCCTTTTCTCTCTCAGATACTTCGTTATGAGGCTTCGACGGTCAATCTGAAAGAAAAATATCCGGAGGCATATCAGTCGCTGTATCAGAAAGTGAAGACATCTCTTTCAAGACAGGAATTCGATGCCCTGATGTCTCGGAAAGAAGGCATAGAGCTTGACGATGTTCATAAGGAGAAGCTGAAATTCATTGCCTCGCCTCAGTCTCCGGCCATGCAGAAACAGCAGCATAAAGACTGGATTCCTATTCTTGTCAATGATGAGACATTAAAGAAAGGACAGGCTTTTTTCAAAGAATACGAAACAGTTCTCCGGTCAGCATACGGAAAAACAGGCGTTGCGCCCGGAGATATTATCGCGGTTCTCAACTGGGAGTCAAAACTCGGGGAACGCAGAGGGACTTATACTGTATTCAAGATTTTTACAAGCCAGTATTTCTACATCGCGGAAATCGAGAAAGAACTTTTCGACAGCGGTGAGTATGAGAAGAAAGATGCTATGCCACGGGAAAAAGCTCTGAAGCGTATAGAAAAGCTTAAAAGCCGCGCTTTGTCCAATCTTTCCGATCTTCTGATTCAGTCAAAAAACAAAAAAATGGATCCGCTGGCAATCAAAGGCTCATGGGCCGGAGCCATCGGAATTCCTCAGTTCATGCCCGCGTCCATGAGCTTTGCCAGAGACGGCGATGATGACGGAGAGATAGACCTCAACACGGTTCCGGATGCCATAATGTCGGTCGCGTCTTATCTCAAACTGAATACCTATCACGAAAAAGGAAAAGAATCCGCGTTCAAACGCTATAATCCTGAAGATATGTATGTCCGTGGGGTCATGCTTTACAGCGGGAAAATAGAGGAAATGGGCGTTGTTCCGCTCAAGGGATGGACTTATTCGAATTAGACTTCCGGATGCAGGTCGGGTCGAGAAACCCAACCTGAACATTTTCGACAGATGAATTATATTTGATTTCAGATTATTATGAATCAAGTCCCGCGAGATTCCAAAGCAGATACACCGCTTCTTCAATACCGATTTTTCCGTCGCCGTTGATGTCCCTGATGCTGCCGATTCCCGATATTTCGATTCCGGACAAAAGCTTCAATATCAAAATGACATCGCTCAGTCGGACGCTTACGGCAGAAGAACTGAAATAGGCTCCCGGAGGCGAGGACGAGGTCCGGGAAATTCTGTCCCGGTCATAACTTACTGAATTACCTGATGTTCCTGCGGGAACTGTCGGAGGAGAAGGCGCGTCATTCCATGTAAAATCAGGAATAGGGAATACTGCCGCTCCGAACACATTCCCGTTTGCAGCCGGTCTGAAATCGCCCTGAGCAGGATTCACAAGCTGAGGTTCCATGGTATTGACGGTATTCTCGGCTGTCAGTTGCGTCAGATTGCAACTGGTATTATCAGATTGACAGCCGGTCCCTTCCCCGATTCCCAAAGGGGCTTCAGACTGCGTTTTGTTCCAGATCAGATTGCCTCGAATCTGCAAATTCGTATCCGAATACGAGGG
>DYRK01000193.1 GCA_020718785.1 Desulfatirhabdium butyrativorans
ACAGGTTGCAGGTGACAGGTTGCAGGTTACAGGTTGCAGGTTACAGGTTGCAGGTGACAGGTTACAGGTTACAGGTGACAGGTAACAGACCGCCTGCAACCTGCTACTTGTAACCTGCAACCTGCAACCTGCAACCTGCTACTTGTAACCTGCAACCTGCAACCCGTTTTTTTAACGAAAGGAATTCAATGAAATGTTGACAAAAGCTTTTATACCGTATAAGGGATACTATTCTACGCCTTTTGCAAGATGGCAGGGAAGTCTGGCAAATGAGAACGCCATTATTCTGGGATCGGATACGTCAAAACGCTGGCTTGCCGAGAAAAAGTGGGACCCGAAAATGTTCGATTACCTTTTTCTGGGCATTACCATCGGTCAGCATTATGTGTTTTACGGCAGCACATGGGCTGCGGCAATGATGGGCGCGACAGGCATTCCGGGCGTTACGCTCATGCAGGCATGTTCCACTTCGACCACCTGTATTTTTCAGGCCGGTGTGGGCGTGGAAACCGGACTGTACCAGATGCCCTTTTGTCTGATGGCAGACCGCTGTTCGAACGGTCCGCATACGATCTGGCCCAATCCCATGGGACCGGGCGGGGAAGTGGAATCCGAAAACTGGCTCATGGATCATTTCAACAAAGACCCCTGGGCAGGCGGCGCCATGATTCAGACCGCGGAAAATGTGGCAAAAGAAGCGGGTGTCACTCGTGAACAGTGCGACTCGGTCGCGCTGAGACGGTATGAACAATATCTGGATGCTCTTGCAGATAATCGGGCTTTTCAGAAACGCTATATGTTCCCTGCCGAAGTCAGGCTGTCCAAAAAGAAAAGCCTGATGCTCGAAGCAGATGAAGGCGTCACGCCGACCACCAAAGACGGACTGGCAAAATTGAAACCGGTTCTCCCGGAGGGCGCTCATACTTTCGGCGCGCAGACTCATCCGGCAGATGGAAACGCGGGCGTAATTGTAACCACACGGGAAAAGGCAAAGGAACTCAGCGCGGATCCTTCGGTGGAAATCCGAGTGATTTCTTATGGATATGCAAGAGCGAAAAAAGGATTTATGGCAATGTCGGTTGTTCCCGCGGTGAGAATGGCTCTTGAAAAAGCCGGTATCACTGTCAAAGATGTTGCCGCAATCAAAACCCATAATCCTTTTGCAGCCAATGACATTTACATGGCTCAGGAAATGGGGATTGATGTCAACAACTTCAACAATTACGGAAGTCCCCTGGTTTTCGGGCATCCCCAGGCTCCCACAGCCGGACGCTGTATTATCGAAGGCATTGAAGAAGTTGCCATGAAAGGCGGCGGTTATCTGCTCTTCGGCGGATGCGCGGCAGGGGATACAGGCGCGGCAATGGTCCTCAAAATCGGATAAACCCCGGTTCGGGTGAAATCCGCCTTGTACATTACAGAATGACGGGTAAAAAAACGCGGGTTTCACCCATTCTGCTGAATAAATCATGTTGAAAAAAATCATCGGAAAACGGCAATGGCTTACAGCGATTTTACTCTCAGTGAGATCAAAGAGAAATTTCAACTCACATTAGAGGAATATTCAGACCTTTTCCATGATGTCGGAGAAGCGCATATCAGTGATTTCCTGTCTGAAACGCTGAGAGAAAATATTCCGCTGGCTCTGGCGATACACACGGAAAAAGCACGCTCAGAGATGATTGTAGTGCCGGTTCTCATCGAACTGAGAAAAATGTTGTGCCGGCGGATCAGTCTGTTCTCCGGAGTAGAATTCAATGTGGATAAAGAACAAGGATTGAACGGCATCTGCGATTATATTATTTCCCTGTCAAAAGAGCAGCTTTATGTGGCTGCCCCTGTCATTTCGGTTGTCGAAGCAAAAAATGACAATATAAAATCCGGGCTGGCGCAGTGCAGTGCCGCAATGATAGCATCTGCGATATTCAACGGACAAAAGGGGAATTGCATCAAGACATTATATGGTATTGTAACTACCGGGAGTATATGGAAATTTCTGAAATTGGAAAAAACTCTGTTTATAGATGTGAGAGAATATTATATAGAACAACTTCCTAAGATCATGGGAATTCTGTTACATATTGTCAATTCGGAGATGAGCGGTGAGTGATACAGACAATCCCATCTTCAGTCCGGGAAATAAGGAAATGAGCAAAATTACCAAGCAGCAGTTCAGAAAAGATAAGATGCCCCTCATATTGGCAGGTGCGGGCGTAGTGACGCTGATCATTTTTTTTCTGCTACTGTTCCCTAAGAATCAGAAGAGCGGAACCGGCGTTTTCACAGATACGTCTGAAGAAAAACTGGCGCAGATAGAAAAGCGTCTTCTCAGTCTTGAAGAAATGAATCAGCGGCTTACGCAGCTTGAGTCACGGAGCAGGGAATCTGAAAATCTCGCAGGCAAACTCGAAACGCTTGAAGGTTCAGTGACATCGAGAATGGATCATATCGTGAAACGGCTTGACTCTCTGCAAAAAAGCCCGGGAGCCGGACCAGCGGAGAGCAGTTCACGTCAGGCTGCCAAGCCGCCTGAAAAAACAGCAAAAATTCCTGAGAAAACAGCAAAGTCGCCTGAGAAAATTCCTGACAAGGTTTCTGAAAAAGTTCCTGACAAGGTTCCTGAAAAAGTTCCTGACGATACAAAGCCGAGACCCCGATATCATGAACTCCGGAAAGGAGAGAATCTCTATCAGATCAGCCGTACTTACAGAGTGCCTTTGGAAGATTTGCAGCGTCTTAACAAAATTACTCCCGGAACCGTCCTTCAGCCGGGGCAGAAAATTATACTGAGTGAATAACATGTCTGAACTATCTGAGAAATCGGATTTCACCGAATATCTTTCCCCCACGGAGATATTGGACAGCGGCAATGAGGAAATCATCGGATATGCAGCGCGTGTGACACAAGATGCAGAATATGATCCGATAACAAAGGCAGTATGTCTTTATTATGCCGTGCGGGACGGAATCTGGTATGATCCTTATTATCCTTTTTATCTCCCGGAACATTACCGAGCAAGCAATGTGCTGAGAAGCGGGCGGGGATTCTGTATCAGCAAAGCCGCGCTGTTGTGTGCGCTCGGCAGAGCCTGCGGCATTCCCTCAAGGCTGGGATTTGCCACGGTGAGAAATCATATCGCAACAAAGCAACTGATTGAATTCATGGGAAGCGACCTCTTTGTTTATCACGGATTCACAGAATTCTATCTGAACGGAAAATGGGTCAAAGCCACTCCCGCATTCAATGCCGCTCTGTGCACACGGCACAAGGTGAGTCCTCTGGAATTCAACGGGCGGGACGATTCGATCTTCCATGCCTATAACTCGGAAAAACAGAAATATATGGAATACGTCGCATATCACGGAAGTTATTCGGATATTCCGGTATCACATATTGTGGCAGCATGGGAAAAAGTCTATAGCAAGGATCGTGTGAGAAAGTGGATGGCGGATATTGAAAAAACCGGAGGAAAATCAAGCCGTCATTTCGACAGGGAAGAAGTCTTGTAGCGCAAGCCATACTACCGGACAATTTTACGGAGAAAAAACGGCTTGCAAAGCCGTTTTACAGTAAAACGATTTTGCAAATCGTTTCTGTTCCGGTCTGAATAAAATCAGAATATTATGATTTTTTGTCCGGTAGTCTGAGCGCAAGCATATCTTTTTTATGCCTGCGCTGATTTTTAAGCTGCGCCTGTCTGAAATCAGAAGGTATCGTAATGAGTGAACTCGTTTATCTCCCTGCGTTTGGGAGGCGAAGATATTTTTGCAGGATATCCGATAGGAATCAGGGTCACGAGTTCATAACCTGCCGGAACCTTGAGAATTTCTTTTGCCTTGTCATGATCGAACAGCCCTACGATCACGGTTCCGAGTCCCAGATTATGGGCAGTCAGACATAAACTCTGAGCAGCAAGCCCGAGATCGAAAAGGAGCCAGTCTCCGAATTTGGTCGTGGCTTTGGCGTCGTAGTATCCCGAACTTGCTGTTTTGCCGCACAGAGCCAGAACCGCTGGAGCGGAAACAATGGCTTTGGTTGCCGGGTTTTTCGGCGCAATAATACCTTGAAGTTTTTCTTTCAAAGCCGCGTCTTTTACTACGATCACTTCCCAGCACTGGGTATTTGCCCAGGACGGCGACCATTTCACGGCTTCGAGAACCTGATTCAGCAGGTCTTGAGGCAATTCTTTGTCTTCGTATTTCCGAACACTTCTTCTTTCCTTGATGACGCTCATCAAATCTGTCATAACTTCTCCTTATATGCTGTTATCTTTTGTCTGAACCCTGATTTTCAGGATTAAAGGATTTCCATGATTTCTGTTCAGCCGTCAAGCTCCCCGAAAATTCAACCGTCCCTGCGGTTTGACAGAAATCCTGAAAATCTTTTAATCCTTTAATCAGGGTTCGGACATTGCCGTTCAGCCGCATAAGTGCTGAAATTTCATTTTAGCACTCCGGAATTCTTGAATCACAATCCGGCAAGTTTCCGCAAAATATAAACCGCCTCGGCAATGCCGATTTTTTTGTCGTTATTCGTGTCTGCGGCAGCCGAGATGTCCGTTTCTTTCAAATCCCCGGCGCATATTTTCAATGCCAGAACAGCATCGGCAAGATCAGGATCGCTGCCGCTGTCATTCACATCGCCCGCTATCCCGGATTTTGCTTTGTAGAGAAACTTTCTTATAAAGGGCGATATGATGCTGTTTTCGCCTTTGGCGTAGAAAAAGAGGCTGTATTTTCCGGACTCCGTGAATTTCTCATAATTTGCCTCATAGCGGATTTCCTCCGCATTCCATGCAAGCGCAACACTTTCCAAATCCACGGTCTGCTGATTGCCGCCTTCGGATTCGAGAATCATTCCCGGTTTCCGGATTTCGACCCATACCTCGCTTTTACCCGGAGTGCTTTCACTCACCTTTGCCCACAGAGTTGCAAGGCTTACCGAAATATCCAGAGCAGGAGGCGTTTCCGGAACCGAGCCTGCATCTGTGACCGTTGATGTTCCGGTTTCCACGGCTCCGGTTCCCAGAAGAATATCTTCAGCCGCAGGTCCGTCGCTTCCGGCAGACAGGAGATTGCTGCCTTTCTTGTCTCCGTTGTCGTCGAGCAGAGGATGCTGTTTTGCCGTATCTCCCGGATAATCCGGCGAGGAATTGCCTGATCCGCTGTCTGTGTGAGTCTCGGTCTGAACCACTGCTTTTTCAAAACCCGCTTTAATGCTAAGACCTGCGGCAAGCCCGTTGAACAGCGCACCGGTGAAAAATTCGCCGTCCCGGACATTGCTGTAGGGATTGTTCGGTCCGCGATACGAAGGCTCATCCGGTGCCGAAGCGGTCAGAACAATCCGCCCGGGAGCCGAAATATCTTCAATGAAACTCCCGGAATAGCAGGCTCCGAGAATGACGACAATCGGCGGGGGACCCGTGTTTCCGGTTTTCGGATTCTTCCAGACAATCCCTTCGGCATTCTTCTGAAGCGTGTCAAGCCATCCTTTCAGAACTTGAGCGGTCAGGGGCTGCTCTCCGGTGAGATAAAAGGTATCGGGCGAGCCGTGATCTATCAGAATCACAAACAGAGGACCGGGAATGGTCTTCATTTTAGACGGTGCCCATTCTGTCAGGGCATCCCGCAAAGCTCCGGTGTAGCTCAGACCCTGTGCGACAAAATCATCTTCTCCGGGCTGGAGAGGACCGTAGGGGTTGAAATACTTGATAAGATCCAGCGGATCATCCCATCTGTCATCGGTTTTCACCAATGCAAAGCCCCGGTCAATCAGGTGGGTATAGATATTGTTTGCCGAAAGGGTATGAGCTTCGATGCCTTCGTTTCCCTTGACGGAACCCACCGCCAGAATTGCATAGCCGGAAAACTGCGAAGTGTATGCTGTCTGCGTGTCATAGCCATTTTCGGGAATATCTTCGGTATTGTCGGCATTGTCCGTGGCAAGGGTATAGAAATAGTACATGCCTTCATCTTTTGCCGAATAGGTGAATTTGCCGTCAATGCCGTTTTCCGTATCCGTGTCCGCGAGAACGTATTCGGCAGAACCGGCGGCTTTTACATAAAGTTCGACTTTTTTCAGTCCGCTGCCGGATGATGCCTTTCCGCAGATTCCGCCCTCATAGATATCATCGGCAGAGTAGGTAATCTCAAAGGGATTGGTTTCCGCATTCACCGAAGGCGGGGAAACCGGTTCGGAACAGGGTTTTCCGCTGTCAATTTCAACAGCAGAACTGCCCGAATCAGACCAGATTCCCACATCGTTTTTTTCTTGAACATAGAGCGTATGTTTTCCCTGAGACTGGACAGCAGTAGGCGAAAACGAGGTCTTCGAAGTTTCGGTTGCGCCGACTTCCAGATCATCGTCATCCATTTTGTAACGGAAAAGTCCGATACCGCCCGCACCGCCGGATTCCCATGTCCATAAAGGCGTAGTATCATCGGTAGGCGTAATTCCCGAAACCACGGGAACGCCCGGAGCCGCTTTCTTCACCTCGATTGTGAAACTGCCCGATGCAGACCAGTTGCCCGCTTCATCGCATTCCTGAACACAGAGTGTATGTTTTCCTTCCGACAGGGCGGTTTCAGGCGTATAGGTCGTATTGACGGTTTCGGTTGCCCCGGAGTTCAGGCTGCTGTCATTCAGCTTATAACGATATCTTCCAGTTCCGTCTCCGCCGCCGGAAAACCATTTCCATGCGGGCGTATCATCGCTGGTAGGAGTAGTTCCGGAAGTTTCCACTTTTGGCGCATTCGGCGGCGTGGTATCTATCGTGATATTCAGATATGAGGAAAATCCCGATTCGTTCCCCGCCGCATCTTTCTGTTTTGCCTTTACAGTATGACTGCCTTCGGACAGGGAGATATTTATTGAGAATTTTCCGGAAGCCACAACTGCGGTCGCTCCGGTTATAAGGATATCGCCGTCGTACAACTGCACAGTTGCACCGTCTTCTCCGAAGCCGGTGACTGTCAGATCGGAAGTGTTCCGGGTGAGATTGTCGGTATTATTGACGCCGGTATCATCTTCCGAAGCCAGATCGAGGTTCGTAGGCGGGAGAGATTCAAGGTCTTTGAGGGTGAAGGTAGCGGTAAGGGTCTTGTCGGAGGTGATGTTCGTCAAGATGACATTGCCTGTTCCGCTTGCATCGCCGCTCCAGCCGTCAAAAGTGGAAGTTGCATAAGGAGTCGCTGTTACCGTGAGGTTACTCCCGCAGCCTAATGTCTGAGTCTGCTGTGACAGGTCTCCGTATCCTGTACCGGCTTTGTTGATTGTTACGGTGAATGTCTGAAATTCAAATTTTGCTTCAAGGCTGTGGTCAGTAAAAATGTCAGAGAAAGCATAACTTGATACTGCGCCGACTGATTTGCCGTCAATTAAGACATCGCCGACTTTATAACACAGGTCAGGGGTCATTGAAAATGTCTGAGATTGTCCCGAACCCAAAGAAAAGATACCGTTAGGGGTTATGTTTCCATTACCGGTGCTTGTGACTACAATATTATAAGTAACATCGAAAAAAGGAGCTTTAAAAATATAGGCAGAGCCGGAATTACTTCCCTTATCATCATCATATGCAGCTCCCACGATGACATCATTGCCGGAGATTGAGACTGATCTGCCAAAATAGTCATTCGCGGCACCGTCATTTACAGTGAGTTTTGCATGTTGAATCCATGAATCATCGGAATTCCGTCTGAAAATATAGGCAGAGCCGGAATTACTTCCCTTGTCATCATCCCCGTCAGCCCCAACGAGCGCATAATCGCCGGAGATTGAGGCTGATTCGCCGAAATCGTGACCCGCAGCGCCGTCGGCGGCGGTCAGCTTTGCCTGCTGGGTCCATGAGCCGTCGGCATTCCGTCTGAAAATATAGACGGAGCCGGACCCGTCTCCCTTGTCATCATCTGCATAAGCCCCCACGAGGGCATAATCGCCGGAGAGCGAGACTGAACAGCCGAATCTGTCCCCCGCAGCGCCGTCGCTGGCGGTCAGCTTTGCCTGCTGAGTCCATGAGCCGTCGGCATTCCGTCTGAAAATATAGACGGAGCCGGACCCGTCTCCCTTGTCATCATCATGTGCAGTTCCCACAAGGGCATAATCGCCGGAGATCGAGACTGAAGTGCCAAAATAGTCATTCGCAGCGCCGTCGTTTGCAGTCAGTTTTGCCTGCTGAGTCCATGAGCCGTCGGCGTTCCGTCTGAAAATATAGGCAGAGCCGGATTCTCTTCCCTTGTCGTCATCCCATCCCGCCCCCACGAGGGCATAATCGCCGGAGAGCGAGACTGAACCTGAACAGCCGAAACAGTCCTCCGCAGCGCCGTCACTGGCGGTAAGCTTTGCCTGCTGAGTCCATGAGCCGTCGGCATTCCGTCTGAAAATATAGGCATACCCAGAGAAAGAGCGTGTCCCCCCTACGATGGCATAATCGCCGGAGATCAAGACTGAATAGCCGAAACTGTCCCCCGCAGCGCCGTCGCTGGCGGTCAGCTTTGCCTGCTGAGTCCATGAGCCGTCGGCATTCCGTTTGAAAATATAGGCAGCGTTACAGCGTGTCCCCCCTACGATGGCATAATCGCCGGAGATCGAGACTGGATTGCCAAACCAGTCATCCGCAACCCCGTCAGCGGATGTAATTTTGTAAGGAATATTAATAAGATTATAACTATAAACAGAGCCCGAGCTGCTTCCTTTGTCATCATCCCCGGAAGCTCCCCCGAAGAAGTAGTTGCCGGAAACTGAGACTGAACAGCCGAACTGATCACCCGCAACGCCGTCATCCGGGGTAATTTTTCTTGATTGAGTCCAGGCACCATCGAAATTTCGTCTGAAAATATAGACAGCACCGGATTTGTCTCCTTTGTCATCATCATACCTAACCCCCATGACGGCATAATCGCCGGAAATTGAGACTGACTTGCCGAACTCATCATAAGTATTGCCATCGTTTGCAGTAAGTTTTGCCTGCTGAGTCCATGAACCGTCGGAATTCCGTCTGAAAATATAGGCAGAGCCTGCACAGTATCCCTTTTCATCATCCGTGTTAGCCCCCACAAGCGCATAGTCTCCGGAGATTGAAACTGATGTACCAAAAGAGCCACCCGCAGTGCCGTCGTTTGCGGTAAGTTTTGCCTGCTGAATCCATGAGCCGTCGGAATTCCGTCTGAAAACGTAGGCAGCGCCGGAAGCATCAAGGAAAGCCCCAACAAGGGCATAATCGCCGGAGATTGAGACTGAACTGCCAAAGGTGTTTACGTTCCCGGTAAGCGTTGTCTGTTCGATCCATGAGCCGTCGGAATTCCGTTTGAAAATACAGGCAGAGTTGGAGCCTCCCACGATGGCATAATTGCCGGAGATTGAGACTGGCCCTTTTGCGACGGTAAGTTTTGCCTCCTGAGTCCATGAGCCGTCAGAAATCCGTTTAAAAATATAGGTACCACCGGAAGAATAATTGCGTTGCCCGCTTACGATGGCATAATCGCCGGAAATTGAGACTGAAGCGCCAAAGTAGCAACTCGCAATCCCGTCGCTTGCGGTCAGCTTTGCCTGCTGGGTCCATGAGCTATCGGAACCTCGCTTGAAAATGTAGGCAGCACCGGACTTATCTCCCTTGTCATCATCTTCGGAAGCCCCCACAATGGCATAATCACCGGAAACCGAGACCGAATAGCCGAAATAGTCTTCTATAGCACCGTCAGCAGCGAGAATCTTCTGTTCGCCGTCTATAAACTCGGCATAGCCCGGCGTGCAAATCCCGCACACTGCCAGCATTGCCAGCACCCAATAAACGATGAAAAAATTTCTGCCTGTCATAATAGACATTTTCGGAAATAAGAATTATCTTTAGAGGGTCGGAGGTTTCCGGC
>DYRK01000194.1 GCA_020718785.1 Desulfatirhabdium butyrativorans
CACAACCATGCCTTCCACAAATCTGCCCCATTTGCCTGTTATATCCCCGATCCTTTTGTCGGTCTGTTTGAAAAGTTCTTTGAGTTCTCCGATCTGCCTGTCAAATTTCCTGTCAGTTTCCTGAAACTTTCTGTCGGTTTCCTGAAACTTTCTGTCGGTTTCCTGAAACTTTCTGTCAGTTTCCTGAAACATCTGCCATACGCGTTCAAAACCTTTCTCTATTGTCTGTGTGTCCATACTTCTGTCTCCAAATTTATTGATCAGATAAACATCGTCCGACTTGAATCAGAGATCGGATTTTTTCAAGTTCTTCCGTTGACAAACCGGAATACTTCGATATTTTTGCCGCACGTTCAACGTCTCCGAACATCTCGGCTGAAATCTGCAATGCCTCGGACTTTCCGATTCCGATTTTTTCGCCTTCACATTTGATATCTGCTCAGAATTCTTTGGGAATAAATTTACTGTCGTTCAGAATCGTCACATTTTCACCTTTCTGTGCAATTACAAACAGACCCTGACGGTAGGCAAATCTGTCTGCGCCGCTTTCCATGACGATTCCGGCGACCGCTCCGACAACTTTGCGGTCCGCATATTCCGGAAAAAACTCTCTGAATTTTTTCAGTTTTTCTATATATTCTTTCACATCGTCGGGGCTTAACGTGCTTTTGACCTCGACCGGGACCGCATAAGCATCGCTGATTCCCAGAATGTCAATCTCCGTTTCGCCGCCGTCTTTCCGGACTTTCACCCTCTGAAACAGACGCCCGATCCGGATTCCCCGGGTCTCGAACATGGCGATCATGCCCGGCACAACCATGCCTTCCACAAATCTGCCCCATTTGCCTGTTATATCCCCGATCCTTTTGTCGGTCTGTTTGAAAAGTTCTTTGAGTTCTCCGATCTGCCTGTCAAATTTCCTGTCAGTTTCCTGAAACTTTCTGTCGGTTTCCTGAAACTTTCTGTCAGTTTCCTGAAACATCTGCCATACCCGTTCAAAACCTTTTTCTATTGTCTGTGTGTCCATACTTCTGTCTCCAATCTGCGGAATATCAGCACATTTCGGGGTATAGATTTGATAATTTTTCAAACTTCCTCCGAATATCCGAGATATGTTTTTACCCGGAAGTTTGAATTTTTTCAATTTGTTCCTGCCGCAGGCTCGCCGTCTCTGAGCATCTCGGTTAGGATTGGCATCCGGAATAAATTTATCAGACATCATTGATAAACATATTATCAATGCTTTTCTGCTGTTTTAACTGATCCACTACTGTTCCGATTGCCTCGATAAAGCGGGGGACAATGCAGTTATAAATTTCATAAGCAACCGGTTCATTATAGATATGAACGATTTCATTCCGTTTTCTGACCATTGATAAAATCCTGTTCATACTGTTCCGGAATCATGCCTGTCTGATAAGCTGATTTGAAGCAGTCCATCGGCGAGTAGCATTCAAGCCCTTTCTCCTCGCTCAGAAAGAGTTTCAAAGTCTTCCATAATGCTTCAAAAGAATACTCAAACCGCTTTGTCACCACTTCGGCTTTGACCTGAAATTCATAATCAAAAAACTGGCTCTGCTGCAAATTTGAAAAGGCTTTTTCCAGATTTGCGATTTTCATTTCAAGTTTTCTGCTGTATGCCATATTTCAATATTCTCAAGTGCGAACTTTCTGAAATCGCTGTCAACCTTGCTAAAATCCACCAGATCAATTTTTTTCAGCGTATCTGCTTCATAATTCAGATCATCGCAGAGTGATAAAAAAACAGAATCACTGATTTCATCTTCGCTGATAATGCCGATATCGATATCTGAATAAGTACCTGACCATAAATTTTCCGGTATTTTTGTCCGAATCTCATTAGGCAGATGAGAAGGATTTTACGGATAATTCTACCCGAAAATTTATAGACAGGTACTTATTTCATATCTGTATTTTCAGCAAGTGAGCCGAATAAAAATACGGTTGTCGTCTCAGGATTGACACGGCGAAACAGAATGTTGATGATCTGCTTCCTGATGATCCGAGGTACTTTTTCAAGTTTCCCGGGTTTAAGGTTCAGGGATAAATTTTCTGATTTTTCCTCAACCCTGTTAAAATCATCAGACATTAATTTCTTCTCTTTTTCTTTTTGCAAACACATCACTGCTTGAAAGGCAGTTTCTAAAAGCGCCGCAATGCATCAATTATTTCAGGATCACGTTTCAGAGATTTTTTTTAATTTTTTTCAAAGGTATTTCTTTATCATTCAAGCCTTTGTCTGAAGGTATGCTCCACCCTGAAAACAGATTTGGCGGAATCAGATATTCTTTTTTCAGAGGTACGCATTGGCAAATCCGGCTCAAAAAATTCAATTTCAGCACCATCCGACACTTTATCAAGTATCTCAGGATTTTTAATGAGATATCTTATAAAATCAAAAGATAAGGAAATATTTTTTTTTACGATTTCATCTTTTGTCATTTTTTCAATCTCCTTTTATAGCGTTCCTTGTACCAACTCCACCGATCTTTGATATCCTGCTCCGCATATTGCAAGGCATCATTCAGATTTTCTATCATTATGGGCTGTTTCTCATTTTTATCTTTTGGATACCTTTTCGGGTGCTTATTCTGATTCGTAATCTGTCTTCGCCGTCCGGGCTTATGCTTTTGATAAACTGTTTATCCGGCATTTTCTCCCATGTAAATCATCATAAGTTACTGATTTTACGTTCCCGACTTTTTCGGATTTTCATCCGGTGCATACCCGACTGAAAGGCGGGGGAACGCTCCTTTTAAGTATTTAACATATTTCCAATACCGGAATCGGTATCACAAATTTTGCGCCCCATTTTTTAATATAGGAAAGCTGACTCATTATTTCATCTTTGATATTCCACGGCAGAATAAGTATAAAATTCGATTTTGTCTCAAGAATCATTTCTTCATTTACAACCGGAATATGGGAACCCGGAAGATATTTTCCCTGCTTGTACGGAGACGCATCCGCGACAAAAAGAATCAGGTCTTTCTTGATTCCGCAGTAGTTCAGAAGTGTGTTTCCTTTTGCGGCAGCCCCGTAAGCAGTAACCTTTTTTCCTGCCCGCCTCTGTTCAATCAGGAAGGAAACAAGGGAATATTTCACTTCATCCGCCTTTTGCTGAAAAGAACGATAATATTCCGGGGTCAGCATTCCTCTGCGGATTTCCTCATTTTCCATAGCGGCAACAGATGCATATCTGACATGAGAAGTATCTTCCTGATGTTTTGCGTAAATCCGCAATGATCCGCCGTGAGTGGAAAGCGATTCCGAATCAAAAATTTCCAACCCGTGAGCAATAAAAATCCTTTTCACAGTATGGAGTGAATAATAGGAAAAATGCTCATGATAAATCGTATCAAACTGATTCTGTTCCACAAGACGCATCAGGTGCGGAAATTCCATCGTTATGACACCGCCGGGTTTCAGGGCAATCTTCAAGCCCCTGACAAAATCATTGATGTCGGGAACATGCGCCAGAACATTGTTGCCGATCAGCAAATCCGCTTTTTTTCCTTCTGCTGCCAATTGTGTAGCCAGTCTTTCCCCGAAAAAATCAATCATCACCGGAATACCTTTTTGTTTAGCAGCATCTGCGGTATTTTCCGAGGGTTCTATTCCCAGACAGGGAATCTTTTTTTGCTGAAAATATTGCAATAAATACCCGTCATTGGATGCGATTTCAATAACAAAGGATGATCCGGTCAGCCCGATCTTTTCGGTAATCATATCCGCATACTGCCTTGCGTGTTCCAGCCAAATTGTGGAATAGGAAGAAAAATATGCGTAATTTTTGCTGAAAATTTCATCAGCTTGCTTATACTCGTCAATCTGAACTAACCAGCAGTTTTCACACACGAAAAGTTTTAAAGGATAGAAAGATTCCGGTTCATTCAACTGCTCTTCAGTAAGAAAAGAATTGGACGGCGGCGAATTCACCAGATCAATAAATTCATGCTTCAGTTCGTGCTGGCAGAATCGGCATTTCATTACAGGACAATTCCTTTAACATCTTGAGATAACAAAGGATGATTCCGATCTCTTTCCGAAACATCCTTTACTTCCAAATGCCATGAAATACGAACCGCCGGATCACTGTAAAGTATTCCGTCTTCATGTTCAGGGCTGTAAAATTCCGTATGAAAATAGAGGAGTTCACAGTTTTCTTCAAGCGTCTGAAACCCGTGAGCAAAGCCTTCCGGCACAAACATCATCTTTATATTTTCCGAAGATAAAACTTCACCATGCCATTTTAAGAATGTCTCAGAACCTTTTCTCAGGTCAACAATCACATCAAACACGGCTCCGCTGATGCACTTAATCATTTTGATTTCCGCTTTGGGCGGTTTCTGATAGTGCATTCCCCGGACTGCGCCTTTCTGAACAGTCAGGGAATGATTGATCTGAACAATCTGTTTTTCAAGACCGATCTGCTTTAATTCATTCTCACAGAAAATGCGGGAAAATTTTCCCCGTCGGTCGGCAAACGGCTCCGGTTCAATGATATAAGCGTCTTTAAGGGGCGTATGATAAAATTTCATAACGCCTCCAATTTATTTCAATGGATTGACAACTTGTAAAAAAGAATAACATAAAAAATCTTCAGTATTTGCTGTATATATCGTTTTTATCTGATTTTCCAGTAAAGAAAAAGCGATAATGTGATCATATATTCCATATCTTTCAATATCATATTCCGCAACTGTGGAAAAAGCCTTTTCCAAAATTGTATTTGTCATAGATAGTATTCGTATTTTTTCATTATGCGAAATTCTCTCTATAACTTTTTTGGCTTCCTGATTTGTCAATGATTTATCCAGACGCTTTTTATCTGTTATGACTTGAAAAAATTCTATTAAAGAAATATCGCAGATTGCCATACCTTCCGAAATCAAAGTATCATTAAGGATTTTTATAGAATTTTGATGAAATTCTGATGATAAATTAAACGCATATATCAGCAAATTGCTATCTATGCAGATCATTCTCATTTTCCGTCCGATGTATCCATTCTCTTGTAATTTTTTTTTGTTTCAATGAAATTTTCGGACCGTCTTTGAGTAAAACTGAGAAATCTGAAACAGGATATTTTTTTGTTTCAAAATTCTCTATTCCTTTATTATTCGGCGATGATGTTATTAATATAATTACGTCAACTATCGTATCCGGCTGTAAATCAGGACAGCAAATTTCTATAATTCCTCCTTTTTTTACGCTTGCCCGTTCTTTACGTGCTGAAATCATTGTTATATTTCCTTAAATAAAGAAATACGAAAAAAATTACATCTATGATATTCAAACTGTTGAGGTTCGATAACATAAGCATCTTTAAGGTGTGTGTGATGAAATTTCATTCTGCTGTCGTCCGGCGGGTTGTTTCCGCTTTGCATCATCAATATATTCAGTCAACTGTTCTTGGCTTATCACTCTGCCAGCCTCATAAAATTCACGATACCACGCTGCTGTTTTTTCAAGCATTGCGGCACTGTTCCAGACCGGTTTCCAGCCGAGCAGGGAGCGGGCTTTTGAACAGTCTAATTTCAGCATGTTCGCCTCATGCGGGGCATTGTTATCACGTATGATTTCAAAGTCAATATTTTTCCACCATGCCTGTAATTTTTTTACCATTGCGATGACATCAAGATGCCCCCCCTCATCAGGTCCGAAATTCCACGCGCCGGCAAATTCTTTTTTTCCTTCCATAAGCCGCTGACCTAAAAGCAAATATCCGGACAGAGGTTCCAGCACATGCTGCCACGGACGGACAGCCTGCGGATTACGGATAATTACTTTTTCATTTTTACTCGCAGCCCGGATAATGTCCGGCACCAGCCGGTCTTCTCCCCAGTCCCCGCCGCCGATAACATTTCCTGCTCTGACGCTGGCAATGAGTGTCTGATGATCTTTCTGATATGCATTCGGCGAAAAAAATGAATTCCGGTAACTTGCCGTAATTAATTCCGCACATCCTTTTGACGCGCTATAGGGATCGTATCCGCCCATAGGGTCATTTTCACGATATCCCCGGACCCATTCTCTATTTTCGTAACATTTATCGCTGGTTATAACCACAACAGCTTTGACACAGCCGATTTTCCGGCAGGCTTCCAACATATTCGCGGTACCCATAATGTTGGTTGCGAAGGTTTCAAGCGGGTCTCTGTAGGACTTTCGGACAAGCGGCTGCGCGGCAAGATGAAACACCGCATCCGGACGAAAAGACTCGACCGTGTCGCTGAGTTTCTCAAGGTCTCTGATATTTCCGATATATGATTCAACATCCGGTTTCAGAATGTCATAATGGTTCGGCTGAGTCGGCGGAGGAAGTGAATAACCGCATACCCTCGCCCCCGATTTTAAAAGCCATAAAACAAGCCATGAGCCTTTGAACCCGGTGTGACCGGTGACAAAAATTTTCAAATTTTTATATGAGTTACTAAACATCTATCCCCATATTTTCCATCGCGCCCTGTTTTCAGACCACAACTTATTCAAAGATTCCATATCCCGCAGGGTGTCCATACATGCCCAAAAACCGCTGTGCTTATATACCATAAGCTGCCCTTCGTTTGCAATCTTTTCTAACGGACCGATTTCCAGATCAACATGATCGTCAGCAGACAGATAATCGAAGATACGTCTGCTGAACACAAAAAAGCCTCCGCTGACAAGCGTACTCTCGCCTTCTTTCGGCTTTTCGCAAAAAGAACAGACCTGATTGCCCTCGGTTTTCAGTTCGCCGAAGCGGGAAATCGGATTGATTCCGGTCACAGTAGCCAATTTGCCGTGACGTTTATGAAAAGCCAGAAGCGCACCGAGATCAATATCGGCAACACCGTCCCCGTAGGTCATCATAAAGGTGTCGCCTGTGATATATTTTTCAATTTTTTTCAGACGCGCGCCTTTCAGTGCTTTTTCCCCTGTGTCAGCCAGCGTGATTTTCCATCCTTTTTCTTCATGCTGCTGATGAATGCAGAAATTTTCCGGCTTTCCGAGTTCAAGGGTGAGATCATTGTTCATAAATTCATAATGGATGAAATAATTTTTTATCATTTCTCCTTGTAACCCAGCGCAAGAACAAAATCCCTGTATCCATGATGGGCATAAATTTTCATAATATGCCAGAGGATTGGACGGGTTCCGATATTTACCATGGGCTTAGGACGGAATTCGGTTTCCTCACGAAGCCGGGTGCCGAGTCCGCCGCAAAGAATCACTGTTTTCATATTTTCACTCTTTTATATTCAGAATTTCAGCCGGTTTCTTCTGCTGAACGGGTTTACCCTCCCCGTCGGGCAACAACTATTAATATTATCTCTCAAATTGAAGCGATTGATTTCCCTTAGGCACTTCAAACGGAACAAAATAATACCACTTTCTGTCATCAACGCCTACTTTCTGGATCACTCTGAGATTATCGCAATGTGAGGGATGAAGCCGATAGTTCAAGTTGGTCTCCACGAAATTACAGGCAGACTTTACAGAAAGCAGGCTGTAATCATGAAAAGCCATTATGCCGCCCACTTTTAAAATTTTATCACAATAATAAGATTCCACAATTGTCTGATCAAATTGATGGGATGTATCAATAAAAACAAAATCACATCTGAAATTCTGAACAACAAGCTGAGGAAGAGCAAACTGAGACGGCAGAATAATGTGTTTGTGTATATGTTGAAAACCTGCCCTTTCAACATTCTTTATCCCCCCCCCTTATAATTTGTTAATTGAAAAGGATCAACACTTATAAGCGTCCCTTTTCCGTTATCTGCCAAGCCCTGTAACATATATAAGGTAGAACATCCGTGTGCAAAGCCGAGTTCAAGAGACATATCCGGTTTGAAACTTCTCATAATCTGATACAGAGCCAGATAAGATTCATGATCAACCTGATCCTCAAAAGGGCAGGGATTCCCCTGCATATCATATACAATACCGGTACGTTTGATTTCTTCAAGAAGCTGAAACGCCGGTTTGCTTTTCAGTTGCTCCCACATCTGTCAGTATTCCCCCTTTAATTCGTTCTTTGCCGCAAATCCTGTCTCCTGACAGCATATAAAACATCAGGGACAGCATTGCAGCCCCTGTTTTTTTTCTGATTCCGGTTCAGATTACCCCGAATTTTTTTTTCAATTTCTTCTGCCGACAGTCGCCGGAATACTTCGATATTTTTGCCGCAGGTTCGCCGTCTCCGAACATCTCGGCTACGACATATCTCTCGCCTTGCAGTATCATTTTTTTAATTCCTGCTGTATCAGCCCGATTTCTTCAGCAGAAAGCCCCGCTGCCTGAGCGACCTGCTCTGTTGTCAGTATCCCCATAGAAAGAAGGTTTTTTGCAGTCTCTACCGCCTTCTTTTTTTCACCTTTTTCAATACCGATTTTCTCGCCTTTTTCTCTGGCGGTATCCGCAGAATTTTTCATATCCCAATAAATCTTCAGGCTGTCTTCACAGTCCATTTAAAAGTATATATCTTTCGTCTGCACAATAAGATTTATATTTTTGTCCTTTAATGCCTTCACCAATTTTCTGTCTCCGCTCCACAGTTTCGCATTCAATGTCATGGCAGATGCAACAAACACCATGTCTTTCGGATCAATGTCTTTAACAATCGCCGCAGCTTCTTTTCTGATGCTGTCGGGTATATCTTCCTCATCAAAGAAGGTACAATATTTCAGTACCAGATAAAAACTCTCTAAAATTTCACTTTCATCAAGACCTGATAATCCGATTATCCTTTCTTTATGTTTGAAGAGTTCTATCACAAGAAATTTGGGGATAAATATCTCTATATCATCCCTGCGTATTATATTCTTTTGAGTTGTTTTTCAAAAGGATTGAAAAAATAATATTTGTATCTGCAACGAGTATCATTCCAAGAATCTGATTTTATTTTTATTCCACCATTTCTCAATGATTTCTTCAGACAGATTTTCAATATCTTCGTCAGTTGCATGAGATTTTGCAGAAATTTCTTTAAGCCTCAGATAGTCTAAAAATTTTCTCACATATTTATCGTGATAACTTTCTGATATCGGTATTATTATTTGATAATATCTGTCAGTCTTGGATATTTCGATTTTCATCGGTTTTTCTCCTTTTTTCATCATAGGACATAAACTCTTCCTGTCTGAATCACCTCACATCCGCTATAGTCGCCGCCGCTGATCTGAACGCTTCAAAAACAATCCGGAATACTTTGATATTTTTGCCGCAGATTCGCTGTCTCCGGGCATCTCGGCTGCAACCTGCAATCCGCCCTGTCTTTTCAGACTCCGATTCTTTCGCCTTCACATTTGATATCTGCTCAAAACTCTTTGGGAATAAATTTACTGTCGTTCAGAATCGTCACATTCTCACCTTTCTGTGCAATTACAAACAGACCCTGACGGTAGGCAAATCTGTCTGCGCCGCTTTCCATGACGATTCCGGCGACCGCTCCGACAACTTTGCGGTCCGCATATTCCGGAAAAAACTCTCTGAATTTTTTCAGTTTTTCTATATATTCTTTCACATCGTCGGGGCTTAACGTGCTTTTGACCTCGACCGGGACCGCATAAGCATCGCTGATTCCCAGAATGTCAATCTCCGTTTCGCCGCCGTCTTTCCGGACTTTCACCCTCTGAAACAGACGCCCGATCCGGATTCCCCGGGTCTCGAACATGGCGATCATGCCCGGCACAACCATGCCTTCCACAAATCTGCCCCATTTGCCTGTTATATCCCCGATCCTTCTGTCGGTTTCTTTGAAAAGTTCTTTGATCTGTCTGTCAGTCTCCTGAAACTTTCTGTCAGTCTCCTGAAACTTTCTGTCGGTTTCCTGAAACATCTGCCATACCCGT
>DYRK01000895.1 GCA_020718785.1 Desulfatirhabdium butyrativorans
AAATAAGACGCGTCTGTCATGAAATACTCTGTTTACCCTATTGACTTATCTGTCTTTTTCGAATAATCAGCAGATCAGATATGAAATCTGAAAAATTCGATCCTCAATCCTTATCTGTTTCAAAAAGGAAATGTTTCATGGACTCTGAACTGAAAGCCTTCCTTACGCCGGAAACCCGGATGCTGCTGGATTTCATTTTTGACGGCGTTTACATCGTTGATACAAAAAGGGAAATCGTTTTCTGGAACAAAGGAGCGGAAAAACTGACCGGCTATTCCTCAGCCGATGTAACCGGAAAACGCTGCCGCGACAATGTGTTGAACCATATAGACGGAAACGGGGAACTGATGTGCGTCAGAGACTGTCCCCTGGTCAAAGCTGTCGAATCCGGACAGTTCGTATCGGAAAAAGTCTATCCGCTGCATAAATCAGGACACCGTTTCCCGGTTTCCACCCATGTCGGTCCTATCAGAAACACAGCAGGAAAAATCATCGGCGGAATTGAGGTATTCCGCGATATTTCAGCCGAAGAAAAACTTCACACTCAGGAGCGCAAATTCCGAAAACTGATTAAGCAATATGTCTCTCAGACCACATACAATTCTGTACTCACTGCCGTAACTCAGGACGGGGCTGTCACCGCAGGACTGAAAGACCTTACGGTTTTTTTCATGGATATTGTCGGATTTACGACACTTTCCGAGATTCATCCCCCTGAAAAAATCGTGGAGGTTCTGAATTCCTTCTTTTCTCTTTCCTCCTATATCATCAGACAACATACAGGAGATATTGACAAATTTGTCGGAGACTGCGCCATGGCCGTTTTTATTGATGCTCAGGATGCAGTCAATGCGGCAAAAGAAGTTATCTGCCAGGGTCTGCCCGGTCTGAATAAGGCTTTGAACGCAAAGGGGCTGCCGGAAATCACGGTACGCATCGGCATCAACAGCGGCAAATTGGTTCAGGGAGATATAGGCTCGGCTGAACGCAAGGATATGACAGTAATCGGCGATGTGGTCAACACCGCTTCAAGGGTTGAAAAAGAAGCATTTCCGGGAACCTTTATGATTACGGAAAGCACTCTTGCCCGGATAGACAAGCCGCAGGAGTTCGAATTTGTAAAAGAACTTCTCCTCAAAGGAAAAACTACCCCCTATCCGGCTTTACAAATCAAAATACTAACTGTATGAATTCAGGTAGTTACATAGCGGTTCAGAACGGTTTCCAACATTCCGAGATGTCTGACATAAAAATGATCTGCGCCCTCGATCAGTTCATAAGCGGCTTGGGGATTCCATATCGGCATCATGTTTCTGAGCATTTCCGGGGGAGCAATGTCATCTCTTGAGCCGGTTATGACGAGCTTGAGACAGGAAAGCGGAGACAGCGGTTCGAAATTCATAAATCCCGCGGGCGGAGAGACCATAATCATATTTTCAATATGCGCTTTGCAGCCGACTTTGGCATTGATCCATGTTCCGAAAGAATAGCCGGCAAGATCAATCTGCGTTATCCCCGAATCCGAGAGATAAGACATCGCGGCGAGAACATCTGATTGCTCGCCGATACCGTTGTCATAATCCCAGCGGTTTTCTACGCTCCTGAAATTGAATCTCAAGGTGGTATAACCTTTCTGCTGATATACATGGACAAGGGAATTGACCACATGATTGTACATATCTCCGCCGTAAAGGGGATGCGGATGAGTCACAATCACGCCTTTATGTCCGGCGTTTTTGCCCAAAAGACCGTCAATCTCATATTTTTCTGATAAAAAACAGATTTGCTCTTCCATTGCTTTTCCTTGACTGAGTTCGGAGGTCACGATTCATATCTGAAAATTCACACTACCGGACAAAAAATCATAATATCCTGATTTTATCCGTAAAACGATTTGCAAAATCGTTTTACTGTAAAACGGCTTTGCAAGCCGTTTTGTGTCTGTTTTTTCCTCGTTCCCAAGCCCCGGCTTGGGAACGCATCTGCGCCCGAAGCC
>DYRK01000195.1:0-5584 GCA_020718785.1 Desulfatirhabdium butyrativorans
GGAACGCACTTGCCGGGGAAGCCCCGGCTTCCCGTGACGGGAGACGGCCCGAAGCAGGGGCTTCGGGCGCAGATGCGTTCCCAAGCTGGGGCTTGGGAACGAGGAGGCTTGGGGACGAGGAAAGCTGGGGCTTGGGAACGAGGAGGCTTGGGAACGAGGAAAACTCCTATGGGGTAAAGAGAATATTTTTTAATCGGGTGAAAAAAAGGGGGGTAATATGAAAAGCAAAAAACAGTTTTATAAGGCAATGACATTGATGCTTGTTTCAATCTTTTTTATTCCGGCACTTTGCGGGTCCCAATTGCCGCCGGCAAATGACAATTTTGCGAATGCCCTGTCATTGCCGGCAGAATCTGCCGGACAGATCAGCGGTGCGAACAGGTATTCCTCAAAAGAAGCGGGCGAGCCTGCACACGGCTATAACGGCGGCGGAAAATCGCTATGGTGGAAATGGATTCCGCCGGATAGCGGATACTTTTCTTTTGACACCCACGGCAGCGGTTTTGACACCCTTCTCGCAGTTTACACCGGTTCGGCTTTAGTCAGCCTGAAAAAAATAACTCAGAACAATGATGACGGTCACAACAAAGACAGCAGTCTCAGTTTCCATGCGGATTCCGGAACCTTATATTATATCGCCATTGACGGATATTACGGAGCATCCGGCGATTTCATCTTGAACTGGAGACCCGCTGTCCGTCCCTCAAACGATGATTTCCAAAATGCCTTTGAACTTAACGGCATATCCGGACAGGAAAATAATTCGAACCGAGATGCGACAAAAGAAGCAGATGAGGCGAATCATGCCGGCATTGCAGGCGGCAGATCGCTGTGGTATTCATGGACTGCTCCGCAAAACGATTATTTTTTCTTCAACACTCACGGCAGTTCTTTTGACACAATTCTTGCAGTTTATACGGATTCCCAAGTCGGCGATTTATTGACACCCGTAATCGGCAATTCGGATGACGGAAGCTCCGGCAAAAACAGCGGAGTGACTTTCCGGGCAATTTCGGAAACCCGCTATTATATTGCCGTTGACGGGTATTACGGCGCGTGCGGGGATGTAGTGCTGAACCGGAAAATTGCAAATCGTCCTTCCAACGATGATTTTGCATCTGCAGCAGAATTGACCGGAGCTTCGGGACAGAGCATTGCTTCTAATTCAGAAAGCACAAGGGAAATCGGCGAACCTGCCCATGCAGGCAAAACCGGAGCAGGTTCTCTGTGGTGGACATGGATTCCGTCAGAAACCTGCGATGTGGCAATAAATACCCGCGGCAGTTCCTTCAATACTCTTCTCGCGGTTTATACCGGCTCAGGTCCCGGTTCCCTTACAGAAATACGAAGCAACGACAATGACGGCAGTATGCCCGGTATCAGCGGTGTGACTTTCCGGGCAGAAGCGGGCGTCCGATATTATATTGCCGTGGACGGATATTACGGAGATTCCGGCAAAATTGCCTTAAACCGGATGGTCATGTCGCCGCAGGGAGAAGTCTATAAATTTGAAAGAATGTGGCCCGCGTTGCAGCAGCCCTGGTATTTCAATGTTCCCGGAGATATTGCCATAGACAAAAACGATTTTGTTTACATTGCCGACACATGGAATCATCGAGTCCAGAAATTCACGACTCAGGGGCATTTTATCTCCAAATGGGGGAAAAGCGATGTCACAGAAGGGAATTTCGGCACCGGAGGGTCTGTTTCCCTGGCAGCGGACAGCAAAGGCTTTGTCTATGTCAATGATCCGTGCAACTACCGCATTCAGAAATTCTCTTCGGACGGCCGGTTTGTAAGCAAATGGGGAAAACAGGGAAGCGGCGACGGTGAATTTTCAAGTCCTGTCAGCGGCGGAACGGCTGTTGACAAAGAGGGCTTTGTCTATGTGGCGGACAGAAACAGCCATCAGATTCAGAAATTCACGGAAAGCGGCGTCTTTGTCCTCAAATGGGGACAAAAAGGGACCGGAAACGGAGAATTTGACTCACCTACGGACATTGTGTTTGACAGCAGCAATATTGCTCATGTTGTTGACAGCCAAAACCGAAGGATACAGAAGTTTACTTCGGAGGGAGAATTTGTCTCAGCTTACGGACAGGGAAAATTCGGAAGCAGCGGACCCTGTCCCTACAGTATTGCTGCTGACAGCAATGATTTTATTTATGTGATAGGCAGTCAGGATAACCGGATTCAGAAATTCACATCCGGCGGAGAATGGGTGGCCCACTGGGGAAGTTACGGCACCGGAGAGGGCCAGTTCGGATACTATACGCCTTATCCCTACGGCATTGCTGTTGACTCTGAAGATTTTATCTATGTAGCCGATGCCGGAAATTCCAGGATTCAGAAATTCACCTCCGAAGGACAGTTTTTAGCCAGATGGACCGGCTTCGGGACCGGAAACGAGAGTTTCAGTTCCTACGGACCCCAGGGAATCACAATGGACTCCCAGGGCTTTCTCTATATCACGGACGGCGGAACCTGCTGTATCCGGAAATTCACCGCACAGGGGCAGACTATGGAAAAATGGGGAACCTGCGGCACGGGTCCGGGTCAGTTCCGTGATCCCCAGGGCATTGCCGCGGACAGCGAGGGTTTTCTTTATGTGCTGGACAGAGAAAATTATCGGGTTCAGAAATTCAGGACTGACGGGCAGTTTGTCACCCAATGGGGCAAACGCGGGAGCGCGGACGGAGAATTCAATATTCCTGCCGATACCGCATATCCGGGCATTGCCGTGGATAACCGAGGCTTTGTCTATGTCTCGGACAGAGAAAATTTCCGTGTTCAGAAATTCACGTCTGACGGACAGTTTGTGAGCAAAATACCATGTTATGATCCGGATGATGGAATCACTTACAAACCTTACGGAATAGCCGCGGACAGCAACGGTTTCCTGTATGCGGGGGATCGGAAAAATCACCGGATCCATAAATTCAGCCCCGAAGGACAGTTGCTCATCAAATGGGGAAGCGAAGGGAAAGGAAACGGAGAATTTGACATCATTGAGCAATTGGCTGCGGACAAAGAGGGTTTTGTCTATGTCAGCGACCGGTTCGGCTATAATATTCAGAAATTCACATCAGACGGGCAGTTTGTGGCAAAATTCGGTCAGGCAGGTTCTGATCCGGGAATGCTCAATGCGCCGACTTTTTTATTTGCAAGCCCTTCAGGAGACCGGGTGTATGTTTCGGATTACGCGAATCACCGGATTCAGGTCTTTAAGCGCGGTTTGTCTTCAGATAAAAAAATGAAAGCAATTATTGTGGCAGGCGGGGGTCCGTACCCCGGAAACAGCCTCTGGGATGCCACACAGATGAGTGCCAACTTTGCTTATCGTGCCATGGTCTATCAGGGATTTACGAAAGAGACCATTTATTATCTGAGTTCGAACCGGAATTTGGATTTGGACGGCAACGGTGTATTGGATGATGTGGACGCGGATGCCGTAAACAGCAGTTTGCAGGAAGCAGTAACCGGATGGGCCAAGGATTCCGACACGCTCGTTATTTATCTCACCGACCACGGGGGAAAAGATGTTTTCCGTATGAGCGGAACGGAAATTTTTTCTGCTTCGGATATGAATGGCTGGCTCAATGTCCTTCAGGCAAGCTATTCAGGCAAAGTGATTGTCGTTTATGACGCTTGCGAATCCGGAAGTTTTATCTCATCTCTCAGCAGCAGAAACCGGATTGTGATTGCCAGCACTTCGCCGCTGGAACCGGCTTATTTTGTGAATCAGGGCGCGATTTCTTTTTCGAGTTATTTCTGGAGCTATATCTTCAACGGCAATGATGTCAGGGATTCCTTTGACTTTGCCTCCGATGCTATGGGAGCCGCCAGAGAATTTCAGCATCCGCTTATAGAGGCATCCGGAAATGGAATCGGCTGCGAGCCGGCTGATTTGGAATCGGTCAGAAATGTCTTTATCGGCAACGGAACGCCGATCTATACCGAAAGCCCGAAATTGGACAGCATATCGGAAAGCCAGACGATCAACGGAACCAGTACTGCCCGATTATATGCTTCCGGTACTAAAGACGGAAATACGGTTGCAGGCGTAACCGTAGTTGTATGCGCTCCGGGCTTTACTCAGGAAAGCCTGAGCGGTCCGGTGCAGGGATTTCCTTTGATTGATCTTTTCCCCGTGGCAAGCAATCCGGGGCTGTATGAAAACACCTACAGCGGTTTTAATATTGAGGGAATATATCAGCTTATTTTCTATCCCCGTGATCCGGCCGGAAAGCCGCTGCTTCCCGAACTGACTACCGTGACGGCGATCAATCCTTTAAGACGGAAAGTCATTATGCTTGCCGGCATTTCGCAGTCCGATCCTTTGTGGCTCCCGGTGGAAAGAAATATTGCCTATTCCTGCAATGCCCTGAGCTTTCAGCGATATCCGAATGATGATATTTATCTGTTAAGTCCGGCTGTAGTATCGGATGTTCCGCTGAATCCGGTGCTGCCCACCCTGAGCAATCTGAGATATGCGGTTGAGACATGGGCTGCACATCAGACTTGGGATGTTGCGGTTTATCTGATAGGAAAAGGGAGCAAAGAGGGTTTTAAGATCAATGACTCGGAGATGCTCTCTCCTGTAGAACTCGATACATGGCTTGATAATCTGCAAAAAAGCATCGGCGGCAAAATCACGGTGATTTGCGATACTTCCTGTTCGGAAAATTTTATCTCATCGCTGACACCGCCGGATGCCAAAGAGCGGATACTGATATCAAGCACAGGCAAAGATCAGCCTGCCGGATTTTTAGCGGGCGGCACGCTTTCTTTTTCCCGATTTTTCTGGAAAGGCGTAATTGCCGGTTCAACGGTCAGGGAGTCTTTTGTTTCGGCTCAACGGTCTGTCAGATATTTGTCTCCTTCTTCCGGTACGGAACAGATTCCCACGATGAGCGACGACGGAAATAGTATCTCTAATGAAAAGAGTGACGGAAGATTGGCTGCAAAATATGTTATCGGAGCCGGTATTGTATTGGCAGGAGATGATCCCATGATTGCTTCCGTATCTGCGCCCCAAGTTTTAAGCGGCACGGTATCTGCAACTATTTGGGCTGAAAATGTGATTTCCACGAGCGAAATCGAGAGCGTAGCAGCAGTTATCGTTCCGCCCGGTTCCGGCACATCTTCGGATTCGCTTACGGATTTGCAGATGGTGATGTTGAGCAATACTGGAAACGGGCGATATGAAGGAACATACAGTCAGTTCAGCAGATTCGGAATCCATCGGATCGTCATCTATGCAACAGATAAAAAAGGGAATATCTCTCTGCCCGCAGAGACGCAGGTTGAGCAGACCGAAAAGTTTCAGATATCGCTGACTCTTGAGGGTTCGGCAAATCTGCTGGTATTTGACTCGGAAAAAAGGGAATGCAGCAAAGAGAGATGCGATATTCCGGATGCGGCTTTCGAACTCGGCAGCAGCGGAGAACAGACTGTTTTGCTCACACCTTCGGAAAGCTATCGGCTTGTGCTTCAAGGTGCGGAAAATGACTCGCTCAATCTGACCATAGCAGAACATATCGGAGACAATATTGTTTCTTCGGAGACAAAATCTGTGGAGATC
>DYRK01000195.1:5684-9793 GCA_020718785.1 Desulfatirhabdium butyrativorans
GAAAAGGACGATTCCGAGTATGACCGTTTTTACGATATGGATGATGACGGCTACATCAGCGTAACGGATGTTATGAAAGTATCAGCGGCAAGCAATTCCGCTGATGAATACCCCCTCGTTCCCAAGCCCTAGCTTGGGAACGGAATGAGGAGGTCAGAGGTAAGGGGTCAGGGGTAAGAGTAACCATCTGACCTCTTACCTCGCTTTAAACGAAAGGATTACTAACATGAAATCAAATAATCTTCTGCAATCTTTACAAGTAATTCTTATTTACTTCATCTTCTTTTTTCTGCCCGCGTTTACTTTTGCCCAGGGGCCGGACAGCTTTGAAGAAGACGACACTTTCGAACAGGCAAAATATATCGTCATAGACGCCTCGGCTCAACCGCATAATTTTCACGATTCGGGCGATGAGGACTGGGTAAAATTTTACGGTATTTCCGGCCTGACCTATCAGATTGAAGCAAAAAATCTGAGTACAGAATGCGATGCAGTTATTCAACTTTATGATTCGGATCGCAACACAAAGGACGCTTGGATACAGGATACTCCGGGAGATGGAAAGGGAGTGGACGAGCTTATGATCTGGGATTGTCCTCAGAATGCTTTCTACTATGTGAAGTACAGGAATGCTGAGAATATATCGGGTGAGAATACAGGATATGATGTTTGGATAATCGGTGACATAGCACCCGATGCTTCAAAATTCACATATATTTCTCCTGTTGATTCTGTCTCTGATTTACCGATTGTAAATCCAGCAATCATGCTGTTAGACAGTAAGGTTACGGCTTCGTATAACCCGGCTGATAATACCTATACGATGGCTCATCCTCAGAGTTTGTTGTGGTGTTTTATTCAGATCGAAGCTCCCGGTTATCAGACATACACAGGCGTAGTCTCTTTATCCGGAACATCTCAGGAAATTCGCATGATTCCTGATACAGTGCCGCCGCCTGTTGTCGAACCGCCCGTATTTTCCGAAATCCTTCCTTCGGTTAATACGGTTACAATCTCATGTCCCACTTCCGGAGCAATCATCCGCTACACCGCAGACAGCAGCGAACCTTCCGAGATTTCTGCGGCTTACACCGGTCCGATTGTTTTGTACGAGACAACGACAATGAAGGCAAAAGCCTTCAAAGACGGATGGACTCCGAGCGAAACCGTAATGGAAATCTATACGATCACGCCGCCGCCTTCTGCTGTTGAACCGCCCGCATTTTCTCCCGGAAGCGGAACCTACACTTCGGCGCAAAGTATTGCTATCTCATGCCCGACTTCGGGCGCAACTATCCGCTACACAACAGACAACAGCGAGCCTACGGAAAGTTCAACGATTTATACGGAGTCTGTTCTTATAAATAGTACGACTACAATCAAGGCAAAAGCCTTTAAAAGCGGTTCGACTCCCAGCGAAATCGTGACACAAAATTATACGATCACGTCTTCGCCGCCGCCTTCTGTTGTTGCCCTACCCGTATTTTCTCCCATAGGCGGAAACTACACTTCGGCGCAAAGTATTGCTATTTCATGTCCGACTTCGGGTGCAGCCATCCGCTACACGACCGATAACAGCGAACCATCCGAAAGTTCGACGCTTTATACCGCTACTGTTTCTGTGTCTGCTGCAACTACTTTGAAGGCAAAAGCCTTTAAAACAGGATGGACTCCCAGCGATACGGTAACACAAGTTTATACAATCACGCCGCTGCCTCCGTCTCTTGTTGCATCGCCGGTATTTTCTCCCGGAAGCGGAACCTATACTTCGGCGCAAAGTATTGCTATTTCATGTCCGACTTCCGGCGCAGTCATCCGCTACACGACCGATAACAGCGTCCCTACAGAAAGTTCGACGCTTTATACCGGGACTGTTCCTGTGTCTGCTGCAACTACCCTGAAGGCAAAAGCCTTTAAAACAGGATTGACTCCCAGCGATACGGTAACACAAATTTATACGATCACGCCAACTACGCCGCCGCCATCTCCTTCTACTGTCGAACCGCCTGTATTTTCTCCCGGAAGCGGAACCTATACTTCGGCGCAAAGTATTGCTATTTCATGTCCGACTTCCGGCGCAGTCATCCGCTACACGACCGATAACAGCGTCCCTACAGAAAGTTCGACGCTTTATACCGGGACTGTTCCTGTGTCTGCTACAACTACTTTGAAGGCAAAAGCCTTTAAAACAGGCTGGAATCCCAGTACGACTACAGTTGCAGCCTATACGATGTCCATACCGGACAGTATCTCTTTCTCTCCTGCTTCCGGAGAATACCATTCGGAACAGGATGTTGCACTTTCATGCGCCGTTCCTGATGCAACAATACGCTACACCTCAGACGGCACCGAGCCTGTCGAAAGTTCGTCACGTTATACTAAGCCTGTTCATATATCCGAAACCGCAACTCTCAAGGCAAAAGCCTTCAAATCCGGTTGGACTCCGAGCCAGACTGCGACAGCAGCTTATACGATGAGCATATCTGATACTATCCTTTTTTCTCCGGCTTCAGGGGAATATTCTTCGGAGCAGAATGTCTCGCTTTCATGCAATACTCCCGGCGTGACTATCCGTTATACAACAGACGGAAAAACCGAACCTGCAGAAAATTCGACGGCTTATACTGCGCCCGTCACTGTGTCGGAAACAACGCTCATTAAGGCAAAAGCTTTCCGCTCAGGCTGGAATCCCGGACCGGCTGCCGAAGGAAACTATAAGTTGCGACTGCCGGACTGCATCGCATTCAGTCCCGAATCCGGCACACACTTTTCAAATCAGAAAGTCGTTCTTTCATGCAGCATTCCCGGCACAAAATTGTATTACACCATAGATAAGAGTGAACCGGATAAAAATTCAACGCCTTATACAGAAGATATCTCTATATCCGAAACTACCCTTATCAAAGCCAAAGCCTTTAGGAAAGGTTGGAGTGCCAGCCCTGTAGCTATAGGGAATTATGAAATGGCTATTCCGCAGGATTGCATCCGTTTTATGCCCGATCCCGGCACATACACCGAGGCTCCGACTGTAGAAGTCTCATGTGAATGCGGTATCCCCGATGTGGTTATTCGTTACATCATCAATGACCGGGGTTCTGAAGATACGCTGTATTCATCTCCTATTCTCCTGAGCGAATCCACTACGGTCAAGGCAAGAGCATTCAAAACCGGATGGACATTCAGCAATATCTCTCAGGCAACGTATATGCTGAAAGTCAGGGAACCGGTCATATCACCCGGAAGTAATACTTCGGTTACGGAGCAGGAAATCGAAATTTCCTCTGAAACTCCCGAAGTAACGATCCGTTACACAACAGACGGCAGTGAACCCACTGAAAAAGCTACGGTTTATGACAATCCTTTTTATGTTTCACAGACAAGTACCGTGAAGGCAAAGGCTTTCAAATCCGGATGGGAATCCAGCAATGCAGTATCAGAGAGATACACGATAAAGGCTGCAAAACCTGTTCTGTCTCTTGAAAGCGGCACATACACCGGGCTTCGGAACGTTGCGATTTTTTGTGAAACTCCGGGCGCAGTGATTCATTATACAACTGACGGAAGTATTCCGTCAAAGACTTCTCCGTGTTATGACAGCGAAACATCAGTTTCACTATCAAAGACAACTACCCTGAAAGCCAAAGCATTCAAAGAAAACTGTGAGCCGAGTGAGGATGCAGAGGCAGTTTACAGGCTTAAAATTCCTGCACCTCAAATCTCATCGGACGCTGGCGGCTTTTCATGCGAAACAGCCGAAATCAGAATGCTGTGTGAAATTCCCGATGCCGAAATCCGTTATACGACCGACGGCAGCACCCCTGCGGAATCCTCGTCAATTTATGATGAACCTTTCACTGCTGCCGGATATGTCACGGTCATTGCGTGTGCCTATAAACCGGGCTGGGAGCCGAGCGATGCGGCTGTAAAACGTATCGCTGTAAAAGGTGATATCAACGGGGATTGCAGTGCCGATATGTCGGATGTCATTGCTGGCTTGCAGATCATGACAGGAACGGATTCTGCTCCGATCCGCTCAGATTATGCTTATTCGGAAGCCGATCTGAACGGAGACGGAAAGGTCGGATCAGCGGAGATTATCCATCTTCTTA
>DYRK01000896.1 GCA_020718785.1 Desulfatirhabdium butyrativorans
GATGTCGGCTTTATGGTGATTTCGTAAAGGTTCAAGGGATCACTCCTTGGATAGAGAAGGCATCGGGTCAGCTTTATCAAACTTTTCTTTGAGTTGGAGATTGTCAAAAGCAAATTCGATTCTTCCGTATCCACGGGAACCGTTGCCTCCGAGCGCGTCCATACTGAGCAGTTTCAATCCTTCAAAGAGAAAATCTTCAAGGTTTTCATTCTCTTCAGGCTGCCTTAGCATAACAGAAAATTCAAATTCCGTGTCCGCAGGAACCCTTTCCGTAGAACGGGGATGTCGGGCAGTCCCGCTGATACGATTAATGGTGTTTTCGGATTTGACTTCGGTAAAGGACCAGTGATTTTTCAATGCTTTTTCTTTCCATGTCTTATCCAGTCGGCAGTCCGCAAAGGATACACGGCTCGGTCCCAGTTCCGAGCCTTCATTTTCCGCGCCGCTCGCGCCGAATAGTTTCAATATCTTCTCACAATCTTTTTTTTCTTTATCCGTAAGGTCTTTTTCAGCAAGAGTCTTTAACGATACGGGTTTGCCGTCCGTTCTTTTCATCAGTCCGCTTCGCATCTCCAGCAATGCCCTGACCTTTCCCTTGAGAGAAGAACCGGGAATGTACGGCTCCAGCGTATGCGGATGTTTGATTACCGGGTTATCGGTTCCGCCGATCTTCATTTCCGCATCCCCTGCTCCGATGTGAAGCCCGGTTTTCAGAATTATCCTGCCTTTGATTTCCCTGAATCCTGCCAGTTTCATGAATGTTTTCCTCCCTTATTTTGCCGGACCGTGCAGCTTGTAGAAGCCCATGAATGCCTCAAAAAAATTGGCAAACACAGACAGGTCTTTCGGCTCTGAAACCTGATTGATCGAGGAGCGGATAAAGGTTAAAAAATTATCCGATATCAGTTCGTCACGCCCCTTCGAATATGCGGCTCTTGCCGTCAGCATGTTCAGCATGGGCAAAATATTGTCCCATTCCTGCGGTCTGGTTTTCGCCTCCATATCCAGGCGGATGACTTCATCGTAAAATTTCCGAATCTGCGTTATCTTATTCGATTTCCCGTTCTTGCTGATTTTGTTATCTTCGGCAATCTCTTTGGCAAAATCCTCTGCTTTTTCGGAAAACAGCTTAGGATCAATCTTTGTCTTTTCCTTATCTTTCCAGAAAATAAATTCGGACATTGTTTTTACTCCTCATCCCTATTCAAGCAACTCCCTGTAATTTTTTTATTATATTATCGATATCCTTTTGAAATAACGGAATCTCTCTTTGTTTGAATCGTCATTTCACAGACCCGAATGAAAATATCATCTGCTGTTATACAGAATATCCCAGAGCGCAATCTTCAGCTTTCCGCCGTAAGTTTCAAGCCATTCTTTCATATCGCCGTGTACTTCTTCGGCTATTTTTTCCCGTTCCGGCTCACCTTTTGCCACATTTCTGCCTGTGAAATACGCGAGCATAGAACGCCATTTTGTACATGACATTTCATCGTGACCGAATTCAAGACTCTTTTTTGCCAGTCTCAGTTCCTCTATAATCTGCTTTTCCTTTTTTACCATATCCATAAAATCATTGAGCCGGTAAAGCATGGCATTGTTGATGATTTCCTCATTCAGCCATTTCTGAAGTTTTTCTCTGATCTCATGCAGTCTTCCCAGTTCATCATAACTCACGGTTTCGGAAAACAGGGTCAGGCAATTTTTGCCGCTGTGTTTGGATTGCTCAAGAGCATGTTCCGCGGCTTTTGCCATAGATGCTATGGTCGTGTGCGCTTTATGCAGCGTCATGCCTGCTGAAAAATGGATTTCTTTATTACGGCACACATATTCTGCAAAGCTTTTTTCAAGTTCCGCGACAAGCGCAATGATATGGTTCCAGGGTCCTATGAGAAAAAGATCATCGCCCCCGGCAAATACGGTGTAAATATCGTTAAATCTCTTTTCGGTTTTCAGAAAATCCGGCAGATAAACGGCAAAATAGGAATTCAACT
>DYRK01000897.1 GCA_020718785.1 Desulfatirhabdium butyrativorans
CATCGAAGTGTTAAAAATGGAAGCGGATATGACGGAATGGGAGTGTTCCTTTAACGAAAACCCTGATGCAGTTCTTGCAGATATTTTGGGCAAATCAGGACTGGAAGGGTTTAAACTGGACAGCATTTTAAAAAAGCTGTTGAATTTAAAAGAATGGTTCAGAGGTTTATTTCATGGAGAATGGCAGCCTGCGGAACTGGTATTGGCTTCCGCTTATCGGGGATCTGCTGATAAACCGTCCGAAGGCACTGTGAAACGGGCAAAAGCAATTACATTGGGAAAGTATAAGATTCTGGTGTTTGTCCAGCTTACCCCGGAAGACGGCGAAAATGTCGGCGTCAGTCTGCAAATTTATCCTTCGGGGGCGGATTTCCTCCCCCCCGGTTTGCAGATTGTTATTCTGGATCAGGCTGAGAATGTTTTTATGGAAGATAAATCTGAAAGCAGAAACGACAAAATGGAAGCGACATGGGTGCGGGAAGCCGGAGAAAGCTACAGCATTCAATTCAGCTTGGACGGAATCCATATTAAAGAAGGTTTGTAAACTGACTATGGGCAAACAGGTTATCCTCAATCTGTCAGAAGGAGACTTTAAAACAGGATTCGGTGCAACACTGCGAATTCAGGAAGATGATAACGGTGGTCTTCATGAGATATATCAGATAACCGGAAAACTGCCTCCTTCCTGTGATCTTGACTTTCTGCTTGCTAACTGGCGGGAAAATTTTTGTAAGAAAGTACAGCAGAAAACTTATATTCACAATGGGGAAAGTTCCCGAGGCAAACCCGGAAAGATAACAAAGTCCTCTGTAAGCGACGACGTGAAGAAAGCCGCGGACGATCTGGCAAGACAGATAAATGAATGGCTGAATTCGGGAGATGAGAATTGGAGAAAGGTTCGGGACGGTCTTCAGCGGAATCTGAATGAAAAGGATGAAATCCGGATAATTGTTCAGACCGAAAATCCCGGGCTGTGGCAGATGCCATGGCAGGTGTGGGATCTGTTTGCCGAAAAATATCCCCGCGCGGAAATATCTCTGGGACCGACAGAAGCCCGGGTACCGGAACCTTTTGTCCGAAAAACTTCGGCAGTCAGAATTCTGGCAGTTTTAGGCAGAAGCGAGGACATTGATATTGATTTTGACAGGAAAATGCTGGAGAGCCTGTGTTTGAAAGGAGCAGAAGTTGAATTCCTCAACAGACCTGCAAAGCAAGGCCTGCTTGATCGTCTGCGGGATCAGAAGGGATGGGATATTTTCTTTTTTGCGGGGCATAGTGAGACACAAAACGGTGAAATCGGTTTTTTTCATTTGAATGAAGAAGAAAGTCTGGAAATCAGCGAGTTAAAAAATACACTGAAAGCCTCCATCCAAAACGGATTGCAACTGGCGATTTTTAATTCCTGCGACGGTCTGGGGCTGGCAAGGCAGTTGACAAAACTGTATATGCCGCAAAGCATTGTCATGAGAGAACCTGTTCCTGATCGTGTGGCTCAGGAATTCCTGAGGGATTTTCTCACAGCCTTTGCCCGTGGTTCTTCTTTTTATGCCTCGGTCCGGGAAGCCCGAGGCAAAATGGAAGACATGTGGAACAAAGACTATCCGGGAGTTGCGTGGCTGCCCGTAATCTGCCAAAATCCTACAGCAAGACAGCCTTTATGGAATGAATTACGGAGAAAGCCCTCTTTTTTTTCCAGAATAAAAATAAAGGGCAACGGCACAGAGACAGTGATTCAGAAACTAAGTTTTTTAAAAGAATTTAGTTTCTTCTGCCAAATAAATTATCCGCTTAAAAACTTTTTAGTAAAAGCGGCCGGTTTCATATTTATTTTATTGACGATAGGGAGTTCGGTATATTATTTATCTCAAAATTCTCCTCGGACGGATTGGACGGACCCCCTGACCGGCATGGAATTTATTAAAATGCCGGGCGGATGCTATGAAATGGGATGCGATGGACAGGATTGCATTTCTGCGGAAAAACCCTTGCATG
>DYRK01000898.1 GCA_020718785.1 Desulfatirhabdium butyrativorans
GCTTCGGTCCGTCTCCCGTCACGGGAAGCCGGGGAACCTCCCCGGCAAGTGCGTTTCCAAGCCGGGGCTTGGGAACGAGAAAAAAGCCGGGGCGTGGGAACGGGAAACGATAATGAATTTGTTTCAGCAGCGGGCATAAAGAAGGCTTTTGACGGAGATGAGAGGACCGATGGGCAGGCGGACGGGGAAAAGATCACATTGAAATCAGAATCTTCCTGTTTCCAATCTTTCGGAAAGATACTCCACCTGTTTCCGCACGGAATTATCTTCCTTCAACCCTTTTTCCACCGCGTTTATGGAATGAATGATGGTGGCATGATAGCGGTTGAAGCTTTTTCCGATCATCTGAAGGGGATAATCCGTGTATTTGCGGGCAAAATAAATGGCGATCTGCCGGGGCCAGACAATGCCTTTTTTGCGGGAATTCGACATCAGATCATCATCGGAAATGCTGTAATGCACACAGACAGCTTTCTTGATGCTCTCTACGGTGATGAGCGTCCGCTGCTGAGAGATGTTTTTCACCACACTTCTTGCAAGGCTCAGGTCAAGAGAACGGCCCATAAGAGATGCTTTTGTCACCACACCGATCAGACCGCTTTCAAGCTGCCTGACATTTTCGGAAAGCGATCCTGCCAGATAATCGGTGACACTTTTCGGCATATCATAGCCGCTTTCACGGGCTTTTTTCTGCAATATTTTAACGCGTGTCGCAAAATCCGGGGGTTCTATGCCGGAAATCAGACCGCAGGAAAGACGGGATTTCAGCTGCTCGCTGATCTTCGGAATATCTGACGGCAGATAACAGCTTGTAAAAATAATCTTTTTGTCTGCGTTCAGCAGGTAATCCAGCGCGAGTGCGAGTTCGACCTGTGTCCGCTCCTTTCCGGTCAGAAAATGGACATCTTCGAGCAGCAGGACATCGCACTGGTTTCTGTATTTTTCTTTGAACTGATCCACCGAATCATTTTTGAATGCCTGAATCATTTCATTCATAAAATCTTCGGCAGTCACATAATACACTCTGTCCGAGGGATGATGCGACAGAATATGATGGCCGATTGCCTGAGAAAGATGGCTTTTCCCCATGCCGGTATGGGACAGCAGATACAGGGAACTCTGATTCGAATCGTTTTGCGATGCAAGGGACAGCGCGGCAGAGTATGCGAAATTATTATTGCTGCCCACCACAAAACGGTCAAAGGTAAAATCTTTCCGCAGGAGACGTCCGCCCCTCTGCTGCGGGGCAATAATCATTTCCGGAAGAGTCAGCTGGGTGCCGGCTTCCAGTTTATCTTTATCCTTATCTTTATCCGGCTTTTTTTTTCCGCTTTCTTTCTTTGTTTCCGAAATTTCAATCAGCACTTTGCAGAATTTATCCGAAATTCTGCTGAGTTCCGATTCGATCAAAGCCGCGTAACTTTCCTGAACACGCTTTTTGTAAAAGAAGTTGGGACATGCGAGTACAAAGGTATCCCCTTCGCATTCTTTAAACGCGACAGGCTCAATCCACATTTTATAACAATGGTCGGACACGCGCGCTTTTATTGCGGCTTTGACCTTTTCCCAGATATCTTGCATCATGGAGTTTTTTCTCTTGCGTCAGGGATAACAGAACAGAAGCCGGGCTTTTATAAAACCCGGTATAAAACCCGGCTTTGTCGGATTTACGGGATATATTCTGAAAATGCGTACAAATCGTTTATGTATATAAGGCATCTGCCTTTTTCAGTCAACTCGGATGAGTACGGTTTTCACTTTTTTTGGAATACGGCTGCCCCCAAAATATATCTGACTGATTTTTATGTCTTATATACCGCTGTTGAATACAACTGACTCTAAACACACCCTTTTTCCGATAACCGGGTTTATTCAGCTATTTTAAGTATATTCGGCATGATTATCAATATGCGGATAAGGATTTTTTCCTGACACAATCTTGATATATCGCCTGAAATCTTCTATTTTCGGGGAATCTGTGTTT
>DYRK01000899.1 GCA_020718785.1 Desulfatirhabdium butyrativorans
GAAGCCGGGGCTTCCCCGGCAAGTGCGTTCCCAAGCCGGGGCTTGGGAACGAGACAAACTTGCCATAATCCTATATGTTTTTCAACAGTTTTTTATCGGACAGACTTGACATAATCGGAATCTCAGGCTTATTATCCGCCTTGTTATGGAAACAATACAATCTTTCGAGCAGGAATTGAAACAGTATTTCAGAGAGCATCGGATAGCCTTTGATGATAATTCCGCTTCATTCAAAAAGCTCGATTTCGCTTTCGGAGACAGGGAAGCCAAACGCCGTTTTTACTTTGACGCGAAGGAAAAACGCCAGCGATATGCAAGACAGAACTGGCCCGCCGCGGATCATATACCCGGCGATCATCTTTTTATCATGGATGATCTTGCCGCAAGAAAAATCCTCGCGTACGCGCCCAATTCCGGTCTGGTGATCCGGGATAATATCTGCCGGAAATATTTCTTTTTCTCGGTTGTTGACCTGTATCTGATGCCGCGCAGACGCGTAAACCGGGAAATCAGGAAGAATGTCAGCGGGCTTAAAGGAAAATGGCTGATAGACCTGAGAAACGGACAATGCTGCGATACCGTGACGGATGTGTTTGCCGCTATCGAAACCTATCTTAATCAGAGGGAAGATATATTTTTTAATATTTTAGAGTGTTATGGAAAATATTCCGGCGAAGAGATTCCCGCAGCCGGAATTACCCGCCGGCCCGGACACTGGTCTGTTGATGTCCGCGAAACCCGTTGAATTCTCCGACGCAGGGTTTCACCCGCAAAACTATTTGTTGAACAAATTATAATATCTTGTGACTTTCTGAACATAATCCTGCGTTTCCGCAATGGGGGGAATGCCGTTGTGCTGTACCACTCTTTCGGGCCCGGCATTGTAGCCCGCCAGCGCGTAGGACAGTTCTCCCCTGAACCGTTCCAGAAGCATTTTCAGATAACGCGAGCCGCCCATTATATTTTCCCAGGGATCAAAGGAATCAGACACATTGACCAATCTGGCTGTATCCGGCATCAGCTGCATCAGCCCCTGCGCGCCTTTGCGTGATACCGCGTTGGGATTGAAATTCGATTCGACCTTGATAACCGCTTTCAGAAGCGGAACAGGAATGCTGTATTTATCAGCCGCCTCGCTGATAAACTGATCGTATTTGCTGCTGGAATAGGAATCATACCTGAAATAAGAAGAAGGCTTGGGGCTGCTCATATAAAGCCGGTACTGCGGGGATGTGGGAACATTCGTAAAGTGCCTCACACCTTCGTTGTCAATATAAACGTATATATCCGCGCAGGCAGATGAAACCTTCATGCAGATAATAAAAAATACGAAACAGGCTGTTTTTTTATTCATCATTTTCCGATACCCGACAGGATCGTTTTTTTAATGTACGTTTTATAGGATTTGACAATAAACCGCGCCGGAAATTCACAATGGGATAAATAGGAGAGAGAACTCTTTAAAAAAGAATCGCACAGACCGTTGAAAATTTCATCCTTTTTCTTTTCGGCGACAAAATTCCGCTCTGATTTATGTTCGAATACAGCATAAGTTCCGAGTGCCGATTTTATTTCATCGGCAGTTGCAGACACGCGCCCTGCTTCCGCGGATGTCATACAGCTTATAGGAACTTCCATTCTCGCAATCAAAGAAACGCGCCATCTGTCCCCCGCGATTTTCTGTGATCTGTCATACAGTTTCAATTCCGACCCGTTTCCGAGTGTTATGGTTTTAACAAGCGTTTCTGTCAGCGACATACCTGCCCTTTCATTGAATATCTGCCCTATTTTTCTGACGAAAAATGTCAGAGTAACTTTATAGTTTCATAAATACAATCAATAAAAAAATTATGCAATACCTCCGGGAAATTTTTTCCTGCCGCCGTAAAACGATTTTTAAAATCGTTTTGTCACGGACGGTTTGGAAAACCGTCATACTCTGACGCGCCGTAAAACGATTTTTTCCTCGTTCCCAAGCCCC
>DYRK01000196.1:0-4719 GCA_020718785.1 Desulfatirhabdium butyrativorans
AGCCGGGGCTTCCCCGGCAAGTGCGTTCCCAAGCCGGGGCTTGGGAACGAGAAAAACGACTTGCAAAGTCGTTTTACAGAAGTGCAGATTATGCCGGTGGGCGGTAGGAAAGGTGGGTTGCGCTGCGCTTAACCCACCCTACGCGGCTTTTTATTGTGATACTGCCTGATGCAATTTAAGCCGCAGGATATCCTGTCCTTTCTGCACCTCAATCTGACCCTCTCCTACTCGCCGCAAGATTTGTCCGTCGGGAAGCATTTCTCCCTGAACATAACGGCGCACTTCATCTGCTGATTCGATCAGGGCAAATCGTGTGCCGGATTCCTTTACCACGCCGATAAACCGCCATTGCTCTGATTTGCTCTTTTGCAATTCAATATCTTTTTCTCCCCAGGGCTGGCGGCGGATAAGGCTTTGAAATGACTCATCAAGAGTTTTTCTGTTATCCGGGAAAAGGATATCCCAGGGCAGATTTTCTTTATTCTCAAAGTTGACCGGCATCGAAGGACCGTGGGACAGCCAGAGAGAAACAGCCAGAGACAGAGATAAAAATAATCCTGCCAGTAGCGGATTACGGAATTTTCCGAATATCTGATTCATAATTTCAGCAATTATCCTGAACTGGCTTGAAAATAAGCTTTAAATACCAGCGTAACCCGTGGGTTTTTGTTATAAACAGCGTCAGCCTGCTCCACAGTGACTATCTGTTCGCTGCCTTCAACCGTGCGTAACAGATCCGCAAGTTTATAAGGTTCAAAAGGAGCCTCGATTCTGAAGGCCACCTGCCAGATTCCTTCATATTCTGTCATTTCCCTGACCGGCTCGACCTGTGTCCGGGCGTCTTGAATATCTTTATTTTTCAGGAGATTGTCAAGCCAAATCTGTACCTGTGCCTGTGCCAGCCCCCGGGAATTTGCTTTCCAGAACCTGCCCTCCATCTGTACCGAAATCGCTTTTGCCGCGTCTGCCCGTTCAATCCATTCTTTTTGACGAGCCAGAAGTTCCAGCCGGGCCAGACGCTCTGCTGATTCCCGATACTCTGCCGAAAAGCCTTTCTCCCAATCCGACAGCAGCATCAGCAGATAAGCCAGCATAATAAAAAGAATAAGCCATCCGCCAAGACGGAACCGTGGATTCTGCTGCCATTCATTCCAAACTCTTGAAACCGCTTCATTTTTCACTTATCACTCCTCACTTCTCACTTTTCAATTTTCATCTTTACTGCCAGTTGATCCGCAATCTGCCCGCGTTCCGCAGAGACTTCTTTGAAATAAGAAAGCTTTTGGTAAGTCTCCACATAATACCGAGGGTCCAGATTCGCTCCCTGCAAGACAAAAGACAGATTGTCCTGATTATAATGCCATTCTGCAAGAAAAACACTCTTCGGCGGAAGTTTTTCCGCCACAGCAGACATCAAGGCTAACTGTGTGGGCGCAGATACCAGAGAAATCAGGCGTTCCGCGTCAGCTTTGTATTTCGTTGCCCGATTGCGGGCTTCGATAAGAGGTTCTACTTCCCGAGTCAATGCCGCAATCCGATTTTCTATCGAATTTCCGGTTTCATGCCAACGCCATAGCCCCACGCTCTCCCAGATGAAAAGAAATGCAAACAGCATCATGACAGCCGAAACCCATAATCGCTCATGAGGCAAATTGGAAAAGGAATGTTCGCCTGTATTTCTTCCCCAGGGATGAGCAAGCCATGGAATATCTTCAGGCGCAGGAACAGCTATTGCCGGATTGAGATCATGGGCAGCCAAAAACCTGCTCCATTCCTTGGCGGAAGGGATGTCCGGCCACCAATGACTCGCCGCCAAAATGCCGCGTTTCCATATCTGCGCGTCCATGCCTTCCATGCAGGAAACAAGACGAAGTTCATCACGCTCCGGCTTGGGATAAAATACTGTTTCCGGAAAAATAGCGGAGACATCGGCTCCTGCTTTTTTTGCTGCATCTTGCCGGGCAGATTCATCCCATATCCAGACCTGAGCCGTTTCTTCATGCCAGATCACATAATTTCCGGTACTGCAAAAAGGACTCCATTGCCGAATACGGACTTTCAATGCGTTTTTCCGCTCATCCGAAGGAATGTCTCCCATCACAAAAATCCGGTACAGACAAAGACTGCGAGAGAGAATCCATTGCCGCTGTCCGAGGCTGTTTCCCGGCGGGTGATATGTCTCATTCCGATCCTGAAGATAGCGGCGGGGCGAAAACAGAGAGAGAAGACGTTGATATATCATCATAAGTCTGTTCCTGAAGCAAAGGCAAGTCAAACTCACAGTCAATAAGCCAGGGGGCTTTTTTATCCGCCTGGGGCGTCAATCGGACATGGATTTCTCTCATACCCCGTGATCCGGGATACCAAAGACTTATCCGCAGATGAGCAGAGGGAAGAAATCCTACTCCTATAGGATCGAGCGAAAGCTCTTTTCCTGCGGCTTCAGACAGATCCGAGATATTGGAAAAAGGCATCAGTTCACGGGCTTGAATGAGACGTGAAGCGATTTCTCCGTCCACGCCGCCAAGTGTTTCTAAGAGAAGTTTCGGAGCCGTGTTCGGATTCGGAATACCGCCCGCGCAAACCGTAGTCAGCCGAGGAAAAGCATCACTTTTCCATAATTCGGACAATGCGTTCCATCCCATCACATTCCGAGCCTCCCAACTGCTCAAGAGGAAACGGTTCGGCGGCGAAGGGAGTCCGAGTCTTTCATAATCTCCGGATTCTGCACCGTTAAGCCGATTCAAATCATCCATATCCGTATAATCGAGGAGTTTGTCTATGAGCGGTCCCCTGCGTTCTGCCGGAATCCCCAGCAAACCCAGCAGATTTTCAAACTGATCGGGAAAAAAATTATTCAGACCCAATAATCCCCCTTCATCCTGAATGGAAAAAAGGATTTTGCCGCAGCCGTGATATACCCGGTCATCCAGACGGATTTCTCCGCCTTTGGGCAGAACCGAGCTGTCCATCGGATTTACAGGCTCCTTTTCTTCTGCCTCGGTTCCCGGTACAGTCAATCCGGCAAGCGTGATATGCTGTGTTGCCAAAAGATATAGAATCACAGACCGGGTGCTGCTAAGGGCAATTTCATTGTTAAGGTCGCTTTGTGCCTGATACGCGGTCTCCGAAGCATCTTGGGCCCATAGAGCGATAAAACCGGCTGTAAGAGTGATTGCAGCCAATATCCACAAGGTCGCTGCCAGAATAAATCCCTCCTCCGAGCCGATTCTCACAAGCCAAAAGCCGGATTTCCTGCATAGTAATACTTTCTGCATCAAAGCCCCAGCAAATCCCGAAGTCTTGGTTTGGGATCACGGATACCCGGTATTGCTGCAAAACAAGTCTGTGTTCCCCGGGCATCATGGACTTCAAGAAGAATCCCGCGGGGCAGTTGACTCAGTTTGCCCAAGGGTTGGGGCCATTGCCGACACCATCGGCTTTCATCATCAAGGTAGGAAAACTCGCCCTTTTCTCCTGACCAGTCTGCAATTTCCCATACATCACTTTCGCTTTCTTCTTTATAGTTAAGAAAAATTTTTCCGTTTTTATACGACAATTCCATGGCAAAGGGTGTGGGAACGCCGGACATACCTTTCAGCGGGGCAAATGTAAGTCCCTGAAAGCGGGTGCCTGTGCCTGAAAAGACATTTTTCTCATTCGGATGATCAGGAGTCATTGCCGAAGCAACAGAGCGGAACCAGTACGAGCGAAGAGATTCTGCGGTCTGTCTCACAGATTGCGAAGAAAAACGGACCCGCAAATTAAGAACATGCGTCAGACCCTGCATCAGAAGCGTGCTGATAAGTCCGGTAATAACCAGAACTACCAGCATTTCCATAAGGGTAAAGCCCTTCTCCGGGTTTTGAATGAAATTAAAAGGCGATTTTGAATTCACGTTCCTGATGGTATCCTACTCGGCGCAGATCGAATCTGCCGATTTCTTTATCATTGATATTAATCTTCACGTGCATATCGTAAAGCCCGATACGGTAAAGGCTCAGACCAAAGGGATATCCGGCTCCGTCTTTTGTCGGCTCTACAGAGTGGGAATCCCATTGAACGGTATAATGCCCCATTTTTATCTCACCGCCCGGATTCTCCGCGGGATTGACGGTTTCCATGAAAATCAAGGCATTTCGGACAGCCTGCTGACGGATGTGATGCGCCTCGATCCGCTCCATGTTTTCCAGACTGCTGTTGATCCAGTCAAATGAAGCCATCCCTACGCCGGCAATGAGCAGCATCGAAACTAATGCTTCCAGTAATGTAAAACCCCGATCAGTCATTGTAATATGTTTACTGATAAGCGATAACTTCCGGCTGTCCCTGCGGCGCATGAATTTGCAGCATGAGAGATCGCTCTCCGCAGATCAGACGCAGCCTGCCGCCGAGACAGACGCCGTTTGACTTATAGCGAATCGGCGGAACTGCTTCAAGTTCCCATCCCGATGGAAGTTTCAGCGGAAGTATTTCCGATCCGGCTTCGGGATAGTGCTTTAACTCGAACTCCTGTCCTTGTCGGAATGCCGAAAAACCAAGACCTGCAATCTGCCGCAAGACATCATCGCGCTCATTTGCCCATTGCACGCCTGAATAAACAGCAGTCAGTTTCGGCATTGCAATGCCTGACAGCAAGCCCAGCAATGCAAGCACCATCAGAATTTCCAGCAATGTATAGCCCTTCTCTGTTTTCATACTGTTCATTTTTCAATCTTC
>DYRK01000196.1:4819-9720 GCA_020718785.1 Desulfatirhabdium butyrativorans
TATTGATGCCCTCTCCGCCGGATTTTCCGTCGGCTCCGAATGAGTACAGAGCAAAAGGCTGTCCGTCTCTGCCGGGTAAGCCGTATTGATAGGGATTTCCCCAGGGGTCTGAGGGAATCCGCTCATCGAGATAGGGTCCTTTCCAAAGTGCGGCTCCTTCTGCCGGCGAAGAATAAAGAGATTGAAGACCTTCCTGAGCCGTAGGAAACCGCCCCATATCGAGCCGGAATGTGTGTACCGCGCCTTTCATCATTTTTATCTGCACATTGGCGGTCTTGACCTTTGAGTCGTCCACCCTGCCGAACATTCTGGGACCCACAAGACCGGCAAGAAGCCCGATAATCACCAGCACGACCAGCATTTCCAGTAAGGTGAATCCCTGATCGGATTGAATGAACCTCCCGATTTTAAAGAAATCTTTCATAAATCCCTCTCTGCATAGTGTTATGATTTGCTTTTCTCTCTGTTTTGAGCCTATAGCTTTTCATAAGACAGCCGCCTGAGTCAATGGGGTGGGAACAGTATTCGGGGGTGGAAAGATTCTACCTTACACGGAAATATCTGTCTGAATGAGATGCCGGACGGGGTTTAAAATCCATCCGGCTTTTGTGAGATCAATAACTGCGTTATTTCATCTGAAATTATGTATCGGATTTCGGGCAGGTCACGCCGCCGGCGTGACCCTACATCCAATGTTTCAAACCGATGAAATTATGTATCGGATTTCGGGCAGGTCACGCCGCCGGCGTGACCCTACATCCAATGTTTCAAACCGATGATGAAAAAATAAGCAGCAAATATCAGGAGGATAATGCCTAAAAACCTGACAGTGAGGATATAATGGCTGCTTTTCAGAAAGGCGCGTGATTTTCCGATGATAACAGCCAGCAGAATTTTCGAGCCGACGAGAAACAGATAAAAGCAGAAAATAAATCCCGCTGCTGAAAAAAGATTGAGTTTCAATGCGTTCAGCAGTGTGGGAGAGCCTACGGACAGCCAGAACAGATATGGACTCGGATTCAGAAAATTGGCAATAATCCCGTTTTTAAGGGATTGCGGTTTTACCTGCCGGATATCCATGTCCGAACCTTTGAAAACAAGGCTTTCATATCCCAGATATGCCAGAAACACGGCTCCGCAAAGAAAAATCGTTCCGATCACGGAATCCGTATCGGAAAGCCTTGAAAGAAGGGATATCGTGACAAGTATGATAGGAAGGTCGGTAATCAGCGGAGCAACAGCCACCTTCACGCCCTCTTTGATACCATGCTTTAAGGTTTCGGAAATTACCAGTGTCAGCAGCGGACCCGGGGACAGACCGCCGCTCAGTCCGAATACTATGCCCGAAAATAAAAATGTCAGTTCTGATGTCATTGCTCAGGTCAGGGATCGAAAATTCAATTTTTGAACGCTTTGATAAGTACGCCGCTCATATAAAAAAAATGAAATCTCACTAAATTCTTGACGAATGATTAATACTTCTTTATTCTTGTGGCTATTTATCAAATTGAGGATAGCAGAAATCGATTGTTTGTACCAGTTATTTTTTTCTAATCTCATTACAGATTTCCAGAAATTGAATTTCACTGCGTTATCGGTCGGAGGTATTCGACACAGTATTATCTCCTCCCGGTAGCCTTGTGAAATTTATTTTCTGAAAATCTGTAGGAGTCACAAGGAGATATATGCTATGAAAAAAATTCAGCCGTCCGTTGTCATAGGGCTTGGGGGAACCGGAGTCAATACCGTTATCTATCTGAAAAAAAAATTGTCGGAACAGGCTCCGGATTCTGCCCGGTTTGTGCGTTTTCTTGCAATTGATATTGACGAACTCAAAGGCGAGGCTCCGTCTGCCGGTCTGTTCGGAGACAATATCCGCCTTGATCCTGAAAAAAACGAATTTCTGCGTATAGCGGATCAGACCCGCGGAAACGAAGCCCGGAACATTCCCGAAATATCAAGCTGGTTTCCGGAAGAAGCCTACCGCTTTCTGCCTCTTGCCGAAGGCGCGAGACAGGCAAAACCTGTCGGACGGCTCGCCTTTTTCCTTGCCCATGACGATATTACCCGATGGCTCAACCGCCTCACAGACAAGCTGGTCACGCCGGAAGTCATGGCTGCGTTTCCCGGTATCCGTGCCGGGGAACTCAATATCTATATTGTCTCATCTGTATGCGGCGGAACCGGAGGCGGGCTGTTTTATGACATTGCCTACGAACTCCGTTACCTTCAGCAGCAGGCGCAACTGCCCGATAAATCACGCATAAAAGGGCTGTTTGCGCTGGGAGATGTCTATGACTCGGTGAGCAAACGGGTGCTTGCCAATACTTACGCTTCTTTGCGTGAACTCAACTGGGGACAGAGAGAAAACGCCTCTTTTCATCCGGTTTATCCTGACGGCACAAGAAACCTCATCAAAACAAGGGCTTTTGACGCACTCTATCTGTTCGGCGACAGCAATGAAAGCAGCATCGAGTTTTCCTCGCCGGATGATTTTGCCCAACTCTGTGCGGAATTCATTTTCCTCGATTCCGGCTCAGATACTCAGGAAGCCGGAGATTCGCTTTCCGCAATGATTCAGTCCAACCGCAACAATGCTGAAGTCTATACCATGAATTACGACGCGGACGGAACACCGCGCTGCTACAGCGCACTCGGATTGTGTAAAATCCGCTTTCCCGCTGAACGGATTGCGGATTTGTGTGCAGCGCGCATGAGTCAGGCTGTCATCGCTCATCACATCATCGGCCGTCTGGAGCAGAGCGAAATTATCGAAGCCCGGCGCAAGACTCAGGAATTTGTGACTAATGAAGGTCTGGGATGCAGTCAGGAACAAAGCGATCTTCCGGATCGTCTTGCAGAAAAACAGGGCGACTCGGGGGAGCGCACGCCTTTTGACAACTGGGTCAGCAAAAATCTCGCCAAAGCCTATAACAATGATCTGGAGACCATCAAAGACCTTGAAATCGGTCGTATCAACCGCATTATCCAGACTTTGAATGACGAAGTCGCCAAATCTCAGAAAGATATGCCCGATATTGTGATCCGTGAGTTGCAGACCTTTCAGCGCGTGATTCGGCAGGAAGTCAAAAAAATGTTTGACGAAAATCTCGGGGTGAGCTTTGTATCGAGATTTATTGGGGAACTGCTTGAAAGCGCAAAGCTGTCCAGGGATTTTGCTCAGAAAGAGATGAAAACCCTGCTGGAAAATGAACGCCCCCTTTCGGACCTTATGAATACTCATATTCGTGAAATGGCGAATCTGCTTGAAGGCAGTTTATTTTCTTTTCTGAAAGCCGATGCGAGACGCGCTCAGTTGAAAGAGACATACCGAGCGATCCGCGAGCATTTTACCAACCGTATCCGTATTATGAAAATGATGGCTGCCGAGAGTTTTTACCAGGGCGTGTATGACGCCAGGCAAAGGCTCATGGAGGGCGGAGAAGGAGCAATATCGCTGCTGTCAAAGATGAGCAATGATATTTCGCTCATACAGACATCGGTGGCGAACCTGTCTGCGGTTTTTAACGATGCGTATCAGAACAACAGAACAATCAAGGCTTCGCCGTTTGAGATTCTGATTTACGATAATGAGAAATTCTCAAACCTGAATGAGATTTATGACGAAGTTTACAGTGATTCGGTCCGCACAAAACTGTTTGCAGATATTCTCGCACAGATCGGCGGAAGTATCTGGAATCTAAGGGAACGTACAGATCCCTCGGATCACTCGCTGCGGGACCTTTTTATGAAAACGTGCAGAACTCTTTTTGCAGAGCATATCAGCAAAAAGACTGTTGCCCGGCGTATTCGGGATGCTGCAAAGAGCAGCAGCAACCCTGTTGATTACAGTCCGAGACTTCAAAGCGCGTATGAAATTTCGGATTATTTCTGCCGTCTCAATGACTCGGCTGCCCGTTTTGCCGATCTGCGAAGCTCCGAGCAGTCCGTGATCTGTGTTGTGGGCTATCAGGACAAGGAGGATAACTCATGGGCTGAAGTAAGGAAAATCCTTCAGGAAGCCATAGGAAAAGGGGGGCGAAAAGTTCCTTTCTCTCACAGTTCGGATCGTCACAGCATTCTGATTTACCGGGAATTCTGCGGGTTTCCGGCTTATACGCTCCGCAGGATCGGCGCGTATCACAGCAATTATGTCAATGAAGCCAATCGGGAAAATACGCCGCCTTTGCAGATGCTGACAAAGGAAGCACTGGAGCATATCAATGTGCCGATCAGTCCGGTGTTGAGCAAATTTGTCGTCATGGCTGTAGAAGCACTTGCGCTGGGAGTCATTATCTCGGATGAAGAGAATTACTATATGGTCACGGCAGATGAGTGGAAACGCCGCAAAACTGCCGAGGCAACACAGGCGCGGGGAGAAAGTGCTTCTATCGAGGATCGTACTGCCGGAAAAGAGCGCAAATTGGGGTCAAGGCTGAATGAAGTCATCAGCCGCATGAATGAAAAACTGCCTGAGACCGCGCGCCTTGCGAGCAATGAAGTTCTGTGGATGGATCAGGTCCGGCAGCAGATTGCCCAGAGAAAAAACAGCATCCAGCGGGACCTGCTCTGCGATCTGTATGAAGCCGTGTATTTCGAGGGTTATCAGGGAACAAAGCTGGAGAATATCAATCTGGAATCCGAAATCCGCCCCTCTGTTCTGTTCGCCCTCAGACGTGATTTTGCTTTGAAGGCAGAGCATATTTTCCGTCCCAAAGAATCCCATAAGGAATTGCTGCATAAAGCTTACATGGGAACCGGCGTATAATATAAGCCGCGTATCCGGTCATTTACAGTAAAGCGGGTTTCAAACCCGCTTTTCCTCGTTCCCAAGCCCCGGCTTCGGGCCGTCTTCCGTCACGGGAAGCCGGGGAACCTCCCCGGCAAGTGCGTTCCCAAGC
>DYRK01000900.1 GCA_020718785.1 Desulfatirhabdium butyrativorans
CGGCATTCCTTTTGTGCCATCCCGGGGCTGTATGCCGGTTTTGCGGACTGCCGAAGAAATGGCTTCGAGAATTTCAGATACCTGATTTGCAAACCGTTCCGACTGGTCCGACAGCGTTTTGACCTCATGCGCGAGAACTTCGAGGATTCTGCCTTTGCTGTCCAAATGCGAGGATTTCACTATGGCATTGAGTGAAACAAGATGTGTCTCGAAACTGATTTCCCGGACTCCTTCCACATGTACCGAAAGCCGGTCAGCGGTTTCGGACGTCCGGGCTGCCATTTCCTGAATCCGGTCAGCCAGTATGTTTCCCTGTGTAAAAAGCTCATAAAGATGCAGCATCGCGGAGCGGAGTCTTAAAAACATATCCTGGGAACCGAGTTCTCCGTTGCCGACGCCGAAATTGGATAAACTGTATGCAAGCCTGTCAATTTCACTGTGGATTCTTCCGAATGCCTCTGTGCTTTTCCGAAAGCATTTGTCAACATCGGCAATTATCTGTTTCATCTGGGCGGACTGGAGGCTTACTACGGAATATGCGATATCTGCTCTGTCCGGCTCACTGTTCTCCTTACAAAGAGGCCCGACATCATAAAGAGCGGCGATAATATGATTCACCCTCTGGCTCATGCTGTCGTGTATCTGAATTCCGGCAACAATTTCCCCCACCTGCCCGGATATTTCGCGGGAATGGGCACCTGCCTGTTCCATTGTCTGCACAGAAACCGCCATCAACTGCTCGATTTCCTTAACAGAATCCTGAACTGCCTGCCGCACCTCATCGGTCAGGCTGCATAACTGCTTAAAATCATCGGATATTTTTTCGTACAAAACAATCTGCCCGGCACGCGTGGTTTCAGCATCTTTTCGGATGCTGCCGGCAATAGTCACTATTTTTTGTGCCAAATCACGGATCTGCCGGGAAACCACATTGAACATGTTCCATGATTCCGAGGACCGCGAACTTTCCACACCGATATTGAAACCCACCACTCCCAGAAATGTCGCGATTTTCTTGCCGGCAGCACATAGCGTATAAAGCTCGCCGAGGTGTCCGATAAAGGCTTTGACATGGTTCAGGCTGAGGCTGACGCGGGTGTGACAGTTTCTGAGGTTTTCAAGGGTTTCTTTGGTAAGATGCTCCACACGGACAAGAAGATTTTCATCCGATTCCCCTCCGATATGCAGGACAGTTTCGGATATTTTATCTGTCAATTCCGCTGTTTCTGCATAAACAGCCTCCAGTTTCTGCCCCATTCGGATAAAATCGGGTTCGACATTTTTACAGGCCGCTTCCAGCGCGGAAATAAAATCATAATCGGGAACTGTTTCACAGACAGAAGGTGCCGGCTCCGTACAGCCTGATTCTGCCTTTTTCTGTTTTTTTGCGGTATTCAGGGACAGTTTTTCAAGCAGCCATTCTCTAAGATAATAAATAAAAAACACTTCAGACACCCCGTTTTTATTTTCATCCCTTTAGGAGTTTTTTTAACCGCTAATGGACGCTTATAAACGCCAATTAAGTGCGTAAGTCCTACACTTATTCTTCGAAGGGGGAATCCTGCCGATTCCAAAAGATGTTGCAGCAGAAACGAAGATCAAATCCGGTTTCCGGTCTGCCGATTATATTTTTCAATTATCTTAGCAAGCTTTTCACGGCATATCAATATCAAAGTCTTTAAATTGTTTCGGGCGTCCTACATGCTAAATGACATTCGGGAACTTGAGACAGCTATTCTCAGCAGATCGGAAATGCTCGCTTGGGATTGACAAATCCCAAGCATTTCCGGTTCATATTTTACGTTTTAATGCAGGATTAAGATTCACAGCCATTAAGTCAAGGGGGGGAGGAGTGCTGAAATGCCGATTTTTTCTCGTTCCCAAGCCCCTGCTTGGGAACGAGGAAAAAAAATCGTTTTACGAAGGGGTCACAGCACAGTATAGCCCGGTCCCTCGCCGCCTTCGGGACAGGTCCATGT
>DYRK01000901.1 GCA_020718785.1 Desulfatirhabdium butyrativorans
GTTCTGTCTGTTCCATTAATTATTAACTAAAATGTTTCAAGTAAAGGAATATAATGCCGAAACCGGTCTGCTGACCGGCGTGAAAGACAGTCTGACTCAGAAAGAACTGACCTTTGCCTACGATGATGACCGTCAACTCATCGGAATCACCCGGCCCAACGGCGTAAATACGACGTATAACTACGATGAAAGCGGCAAACTGATCCGGATTCAGGACGGAACTGTCATTGATCTGAAGTATTCCTTTGACAAATCCGGACAGCTCATCGGCGCAGACATGACCGTTCCGCTAGATCCAGAGACGTTGCTTGTAAAACAAGGCTCAAAGTTCGACTACAATGACGCGTCTCAGGTGAGCAGTACCGGATATGTCTATGACAAGCGGGGCAGGCTTACCACTTCTCCGGATCGGCAGTATTCGTGGGACGGCGCATCCCGATTGATTAAGATCGGCGATGTGAATCTCGCCTATAACGGCTTGGATGATCTGCTGACCCGCAATGGCGGGACTTCGAGCATACGGTATTTCTACAACTATGCTCTGGGACTCAATCCCGTTATGGCTGAAAAGAACGAATCCGGTTCTTTCCTGCGTTATTACGTTTGGATGCCCGGGGGGCAGTTGCTCTATATGATTGATGCGGAGAACGGCAATAAGGCGTATTACTATCATTTCGATCACGCCGGTTCGACGCTGGCTCTGAGCGACGGCTCCGGAACGGTAACGGATAAGTACGCCTACCTGCCTTACGGAGAACTGCTGAAACATGAAGGCGCAAATCCTCAGTCTTTCACGTTTATCGGCAAATTCGGCGTGCGTCAGGAAAGCCCGACTTTGTACCAGATGCGGGCAAGGTATTACGATGCGAAAACCGGACGTTTTCTTTCCGGGGATCCGGTCTGGCCCCGCATTGCCGCACCTATGGAGATCAATCCTTACATCTATGCTGCCGCCAATCCGACGGGGTGGATTGATCCGACCGGATTGGCAGGGTATTGGCTGAATGATCCCTGGCTGAATAATCCATTGTCGGTGGCGCTGGCCCGTAGGGCAATGGCTGACTATCTGGCTAGTCAGGTTACGGATACTGCGGGAGATACAGGTGGTTTCACAGGTGATCGTGAAACGACTCCGACAAACACTCAGGATGTATCAGATGCTATCGGCAGAACTGGAATTGAATTAGGCAATTCAGCAGTAAATACTGTCACTTCAAGACCTTTTGTCGAAGGTATTAGTGCAGTACTCGGTGTGGCTGAAAAAGTTTTTAATTATGGTGGTAGTGTTGTTTCTGCTCTCACCCCTCTTGCCGCATATCACCCGTGGGTTCAGACAGCGGCTACGGTGGTAAGTGTCGGCTTGAATATTGAAAGAGCTACCACTCTCTCAGACCCCGCAGAAAACGCAAAGCGCGTCGGGGAAGACTCTGAAAGGATTTTGATCAGTCCGGGAAGATGGGGAAACGCAATAGGAGAAGCTATTGGTAATTTGTGGTATAAGGACGATGATGAGTATCTTAGAACGCCGCCTGACCAAAGGGATCAGCTTCTTAGGAACAGGCAAAGCGAGCATGAGGAACGGGGGAGAGCAACTGAGGAGAATACAAATCGGCATTGGAGATAGTTTTTTCTCTCGTTCCCAAGCCCCGGCTTCAATGCCATTAAGTTAAGCGGGAAATCGGTTCATCCGGAGTGCCGAAATGAAATTTTGGCACAGTGCTAAAATTTCATTTCAGCACTCCTCCTCCTCCTTAACTTAACGGCAGTTAAGCCCCGGGTTGGGAAGGCATTTGTAACCGACAGGGATTGCTTATGAATCCGAAATCCATTACATATAAGCAATCCCTGCATAACTGAAGGAGGATTGAAATGAAACGCAGAGGATGAAACAAGCTCAGACAGCAGTAATTTTATCTGAAAGCTCCGGATAAATTCTACAGAAATCTTTTGCGTTGAGCGTAAGTATCCGGTCAGCCTC
>DYRK01000197.1 GCA_020718785.1 Desulfatirhabdium butyrativorans
TGTAATATTTTTCCCAGTATTCTTCTTCGGAGACATAACGCCCGTCCCCGGATACTGTATCTTCTTCTGCGGTTACGATATACGCGCTGTCTTCGGGACTGTTTCTGAGAGTATGCAGTGTCTTCATATTCCACCTCATCAAAGTGAAATTCCGAGTTCTTTAAGTTTATCCGCAAGCATAGCCGCACGCTGTTCAGCCTGTTCCGGCGGATTATCTCCGCCCCGGACTTTCATGGAAAATCCGCCTTGATTTCCAAGTCAACAGATTTTTCCCTGTTCCGGAATCTGTCACAGACAGCCATACACTCTTTTTCCAATCGCACAAACGTGTCCACCACTTTGGGATCAAAATGCCGTCCGCGCTCTTCAAGGATCATCTCCTTGGCTGTTTCATGGGGAATAGCGTCTTTGTAACATCGTTTGTTGATCAGGGCGTCGTAAACATCCGACAGCGCCATGACTCTGGCAGAGATAGGGATATCTTCGCCCGACAGTCCGGACGGATAGCCTTTGCCGTCCCAGCGTTCATGGTGATACATGGCAATCTCATAAGCAAGCCAGAGATACAGGGAACCGGTCCCGCCGTATATCTCCCGAAGCATTTTGCCGCCGACTGTAGTATGGGTTTCCATGATCTGACGCTCTTGCGGAGTGAGTCTGCCCGGTTTTTTGAGAATATTGTCTGATATTGCCACTTTTCCCACATCATGGAGCGCGCTGACCAGGGCTATTTCATCTGCCATGCTGAGGCTCAATCCCAGCTCGGGATGATTTTTTGAAATATCTCTGGCAAAGAGCCGGGTATAATGAGACACGCGTTCCAGATGAAAGCCTGTCTCTTCGCTGCGGTATTCTGCGAGCTTTGCCATGGAAAAAATCAGAAGTTCCTGACTTTCCAGCTTTAACAGCCGGCTGCCTCCCCTGAGACGGAATTTCAGTTCATCCGGAAAGACCGGTTTGGTCAGATAGTCGTCTGCTCCCAGCGACAGCGCATTCAAGAGTGAATCCCTGTCATCCATCGAGGTCAGTACAATAATATATGTATAGCGCAGTTCATCTTTTCGGACAGCCTGAATCAGATGATATCCGTCCATTTTCGGCATAGCCAGATCCGTCAGCAGCAGCCGGATATCAGGCTCCTGCGATAATTTTTCAAGGGCATCCGCGCCGTTTTCCGCCTCCAGCACATCATATCCGTCTGCCTCCAGCGTAGTTCGGAAAATCAGCCGCTGAACCATGTCATCGTCTGTCACCAGCACTTTGGGCTTTTTATGCGGAGCGTCCATTATTTCTCCAATCGAGAATTGGAAAGTCAAACTATTTCTCACTTCTCACTTCTCACTTCCAACGCCTCTTTAAGATATTCCGCTTCTGCTTCCAGCTTCGAATACATTTCACCGGCTCCGGACAGATTGCCGTCCCTGCCCATTTTTTCGAGTTCCAGAGCGGTTTTAGCCGCTCTTTGTGCAGAGAGATTGTAGCTCATTCCTTTAAGGGCATGAGAACCGAATTCCACGGATTTGCTGTCCCCCTGGGCAATCCCTTTCTCTATCTGTGCCATGAACTTGGGAAGACTGCTAAGATACAGCCTGATCACCTCTTTTGCCAGTTCTCTGTTTCCCCCGGTAATTTCTAAAAGTTCTTCCATCTTAAAAACCTTGTCATGTTCCCCCGGCAGAGTAAAACGACTTTCCAAGTCGTTTCCCCCCGGCAAAGTAAAACGACTTTCCAAGTCGTTTCCCCCCGGAACAGTAGAACGACTTTCCAAGTCGTTTCCGCTTTCAGGTCTTATTTTCCCGATAATCGCCTCTGCAACAGACAGAAATCTCTCCAACCGGATAGGTTTTGCCATGTATGTGTCCATTCCGGCGGCTATACAGCGGTCCTGATCTTCTTTCATGGCATGGGCGGTCATTGCGATAATAGGAATATGTCCCCCGGTTTTTCTCTCCTTTTCTCTTATCTGCCGGGTGGCTTCAAGACCGTCCATGACCGGCATTGAGACATCCATGAGAATCAGGTCGAATTTTTCCCGCTCAAAGGCTTCCACGGCTTCTTTGCCGTTCAATGCGGATTTGCACTCATGACCTCTTGTTTCCAGAATTTTCCGGGCTAATCTCCGGTTTAAAACATTATCCTCGGTCAGCAATATTTTAAGTTTTTTCTCACACAGACTTATCCGTGACCGGGAGGAAAGACCTTGGACAGAGTCCGCCTGTCCGGGTCTGATTCTGATTGTGAAATAAAAGGTGCTGCCTTTTCCTTCCCGGCTTTCAGCCCATATCCGTCCGCCCAGCATTTCGACTAATTGTCTGGAAATGGCGGTTCCTATTCCGATTCCTCCGAAAATACGGGTGGCGGATCCGTCTGCCTGAGTAAATCCGTCAAAAATTTCCCCGATCCGGCCCGACGGAATACCGATTCCCGTGTCGGATATTTCAAATAAGAGGTTCGAGGTTCGGGGTTCGAGGTTCGGGGTCAGCTCACCCCTCACCCCGAACCCCGAACCCCGAACCTGCGAAGCCGACCCCGCACCCCGGACCCGGACTCCGATCCTGCCTTTTTCCGTAAATTTGACCGCATTGTCTGTCAGGTTTGCAAGAATCTGCCGCAGAAAATTCGGATCCGTGACTATCACCGGCGGCACATCCGAGGCAATGCCGAGGCTCAGTCCGAGAGATCTGCTCCTTGTCCTGGCGCGCAGCGGTATCATAAAATTTTCCATGAATGAATGTATCTCGACAGACTTTTCTTCAGGTCTGATCCGTCCGCTTTTAACAGCGGAAAAGCTGAGAAGTCCCTCAATCATCACCATCAGCGAATCAGCCGCGCTCTTGGCACTTTCCAGAAATTCACGCTGCTGATGTCCGGGATCGGTGAACAGCATCAGATCAAGCATTCCGATCACGGCATTCATCGCGGTTCGGATTTCATGACTCATATTGGACATAAATTCGTCCTTTGCCCGATTTGCAGATTCGGCGATTTCTTTGGAATGTCTGAGTTCCTCCTCGATCCGCCTGATCTCCGTAATATCCCTGAAAATAGTCATTTTCGAAATCGTTCCGTTGCTATGGAAGATGGGAGAATTGGAGACATGATAAAAGCGGCCGTCTTTGGGACTGCATATTTCCGATTCGGAATATTCGCCTTTCTGAGTTTTCCAGTGAAGACACCAGGGACAGGCACTCTCACGGTCATGCAGGGCTTTGTAGCAGCGGTCTCCCACAGCATTGTATCCTGTCCGGCGTATCATTGCAGGATTCATAAAGGTGACACGGAAGCCCGGGGAACAGATATAAACCGGGTCCCGCATGGCTTCCATCATGGAGCGGTATTTTTCTTCACTTTCACGCAGCGCATATTCTGCCCGCCGACGTGCAAATCGCTCTTCTTTCTGCTGTACGGTTCTAAGGAGAATTGCAGGCAGCAGTTTCAGATACAGACCTTCCCTGTCTTTTATCAGACAATAGTCGAAACAGTCAAAGCCGGCATCGGATGACCCGTCAATAAGCGATTCGCTTTCCGTACCGAGCAGCAGCACGGCGGGTAAAGGGGGGTGAGAGGTGAGGGGTGAGGGGTAAGAGGCAAGAGCCTCTGACCCCTGACCCCTGACCTCTGGACCCTGACCTCTGAGAGGACCGCAGTCCATAATCAGCAGATCATAGAAAGCTCCCGCATCTTCTCTCAGCATTTCAATCTGTTTCATCACTTCTCCGGGCGGGCATCGCGTGATAACTGCATGAATTCCACGGGCATGGTATGCCTGCCGAAACGCAGAAACATCATCCGCGTCCGCTGCGGCAAGCAAGATTTTAAAGGGCAGTGTTGTGCTATCGCTTTTCATCATTCCTCCGCGGCAAGCGGTTCGGGGTCAGAGGTAAGAACCATTACCCCGAACCCCTCACCTCTTACCCCTAACCTACAATTTAAACCGCTTCACAATTTCCGAAAGCGCGGCAGCCGTTTCGGACAGAGATTCGGATGAGCGGTTTGTAAGGGCAGCCGCAGAAGCGGCTTCTTTGGACACAGTCCGGATTTCACGGATATTTTCGGATATATGTCTCACGCCCCGATCCGCTTCTTCGGCAGCATTGCCGATCTCTCTTATCTGCTTTGCCAGTTCTTCGACATTGCGGGCAGTGTCAGATACGCGTTTTGACATATCGCTCACTGATCCGGCAATATTTTCCGCCAGTTTTGCAGATGCAGAGGCATGTCCGGCAACGCGTTTGGCGGTCACTGCGCCTCCGGACACTGATTTTGAAATAGTATCAGCGGCAGCGGTCTGTTCTTCCACGGACGAAGCGGATGTCATATTGATCGCTGCTGTTTCCGCTATGAGTCTGCTTATTTCTGCCACAGCGGCGACAACTTCATCCGTGCTGATCCGAATATGTCCGATCTGTCCTGTGATCTCATCGCCGGCGGTCTTGGATTGCTTTGCCAGTTCTTTTATCTCTCCTGCCACCACAGCAAAGCCTTTGCCGGCATCTCCCGCGCCCGCTGCTTCGATAAACGCGTTTAAAGCCAGCATATTGGTCTGATCTGCAATATTTTTGATTATGCCCACTACTTTGCCGATCTGTTTGGACGCGATAACCAGCGTCTCCATTTTGACCCGGATGTCCTGGGTACGCTGATCGGCATTGCGGGAGATGCGGTCTGCCTGAGCCGTATTTCTTGCAACATCATTCAATGAAGCGGTCATTTCCTCCGCAGACGCGGCAATATCTGTTATCTCATGAGATGTTTCCGCGCTTGCGGCAGCTATATGTTTCACATTTTCAGATGTCTGTTTTGCCAGATCTGCCACTGTCTCAAACGCGGAAGACATCTCCCGGGTCATGGCGGCAATCTCGGACACAAATGAACCGGACAGATTTACCGCTGATGCCACAGACGCGACATTTGCAGAAACCTGTTCCGATGCCGCGGCAACCTTCTCGGACCGGCTGTTTGTCTCTTCGGCAGACAGAGTCATGTTTTGTGAAACCGAAAACAGTTCCCCGGAAGACCCTGAAAGACTGCTGACTGTATCCGACAGCTTTTTCATAATATCACGGAGCCTGAGAGTCATTTCATTTAAAGCCTGCGCCAGCTTTGCGATCTCATCTTTTCCATCCGCCGGAATGACGACGGTCAGGTCCCCTTCTGCCACCGCGCTTGCAAACTCGACTCCCTTTATCAGCGGCATGGCAATTCCTTTTGAAACAAACCAGATCAGCACCAGCGCGGCTCCGGAAATTGCCGCGGCAGCAAAGACCTGAATCAGCATTTGCCGGGTCCGCCGGCTTTTCATATCTCCTGCCAGAGATTCGGCCTGAGCCAGAACAATCGCCTTGGGAACTTCGATCATAACAGACCAGGGCGTGTCTGCCTGTCCGATTTTCAGGGGAACTGTCACCTCCAGTTTGATTCCGTCCGATTCGAAGCGCTGTTCTCCGGAACGGATCGCTTCGATATCTTCTTCCCAGTCATCATGTCCCAGTTCTCTGATATGTTTTCCCATAAGTTCCGGATGGCCGCTGACACCCGAAATAATGCTGTTATAACTGACAATGGCTGTCATTCCCGAACCTGAATACAGTTTTTTGCTGGCTTCATCTGCCATAGAGCGGATAAAATCCGGACGCATATCAACGCCGGCAATACCGCAGAACACGTCATCGGCGATAATGGGGACCACCAGAGAGGCTATCCATACCGGTTTTCCGTCAATGGGATACAGATAGGGATCAATCAGACATTCCTTTTTTGTCTCGCGCGGAAGAAGATAATATTCCCCTTTACGCATACCGTTATCATCTCTTTCGGTGCTTTCATAATCCGTCAGGGGTTCAAGGCTGATTTTTCCGTCTTCCTGCCGATGCCAGTAAGGAATAAACCGCCCGGTCCGATCATGACCTTCGGTTCCGGCATAAATATCATCCAGCCCGTCCAGAGCATTCGGTTCCCAGCACACATAAACACCTGTAAATGTTTCGTTTCCAGCCAATATCCCCCTGATGATGTTATTGATCCTCTCCCTGTCTATTTTAAGACCGATGTTTTTGTCTTTAACCCCGGAAAGCATGGAAGCCAGCGTCTGGGCGGAATTCAATGCACGGGTGAACTGAGTCGCGATTTCAAGTCCTGTTATTTTTGCATCTGCAATCATCTGCTTTTGTGCAGCATCCGAGACAGAATCTCTCATGCTCTGTATCATCAGGTCTGTTGTCTTTTTATCGGAAATAATCCCGAACAGCATCAGTACAGCTATGATGCTCAATAAACACAATCCGAAAACAGCGGCCAGTTTTCTCCGCAACGATCTGAATTTCATCGGTCCCCCTTTTAAGTGAGAAGTGAGAATTGAACAGTTTTCACTTCTCACTTCTCACTTCTCAATTCCCCACCACTTCCATAATCAGCGAGTTGTCAAATATCTCGCCGGGATAAATATCTTGTTTAAGCATATTATTGGCTTTCAGAAATGACTGCAGGTCGTTAAGATAACTGCAAAGTCCGCCGCCGGTTTTATTGCGTTCTCTCAGCTCTGCGACATCGTGTATCCGTTCAGTATTCAGCATAAGCCTGATCTCATCTTCGGGATATGGGCTATCTGTCCGGTACATATAACGGTTTAGAATATCCACGTATTCTTTCCAATTACTGCTTTCCTGACTCCATTGTACCGCTTTTATCCATCCTTTGCAGATTCCGGCAAGGTCTTTTTTCGGGATTTTCTCCAGAACATCCTTCATTGCCATCATGCCCTGAGGAATACATCCTTCGTAATCCGCACTGGTGGAAGCCAGTTTCCCCTTGCCGTCTTTTATCGCACGGCCCGCTTCAGGATCATAAGAAATAATCATTTTAAAGCGGTCGGCAATGAAATTCTGTGTCAATTCTTCTGTTTCCATTTCAACCATTCGGAAATCGGAAAAACTGAGATTCAGCGCAGAGAGATATTTATTGAGAAAATAGATTACCGGAGGCTGATTCAGGTAAATACCCACAGCCTGACCTTTAAGCCTTGTCATATCAAGGTCCTGTTTGACAATAATCTCATCACCGCCATGAGACCAGTCGGTTTCGGCAATGACAACTGCCGGGAATCCCTCCATACGCATTCCGACCACGTTGCCGAGCATTCCGAATACGATGTCAACACGCCGGTTTTTCAGAAGATTATTCACCGGAAGCGGATCCGTCAAAGCAGCTACTTTGACATCTAATCCCTCTTCTTTCCAAAAGCCTTTTATCTCCGCGACAGTTGCCGGCGCCCAGCCCACCCATGCAACAATGGCGATTTTATAGGTTCTGCCCTGTGCCATGCCGGCAGACATCCATACAATCATCGCCGCGACAAAAATAATACGTCTCATGTTTTATCCCCCTTTTAAGTGGGAAGTGAGAAGTGAAGAGTGAGAAGTGAAAACTGTTCATTTCTCACTTCTCACTTCTCACTTCTCACTCCTCAATTCTCAATTTAAACCGTTTCACAATTTTTGCAAGTTCAACCGCGATAGCCGCCAGGGATTCAGAAGACATATTGGTTCGGGCAGCACCTTCGGCTGTTTCTTTTGAGGCAATGCTCATGCCCTGGATATTCTTGAAAATATCCCCGACGCCCTGTGCAGCATTGCCTGCGGATTCGGCGACAGCTTTTACCCCTTTTGCAAGTTCTTCCACGTGAATTGCCACTTCCTTTGCCGTTTCCGATGTTTCATCCGCGGATTTGGCGATTTCTTCAACCAGCCCTGCGGATTCATTGGCATTTGCGGCAACATTTTTTATGGAAGCGGCATTTTTTGTGACGGTTTTTGAAATCTCTCCGGCTGTGGCAGTCTGCTGTTCCGCAGAAGCCGCGATGGATTGATTGATCCCGACGATTTCCGAAATAATTTCACTGATTTCTCCGATGGCTCCTACCGCTTCGTCTGTGCTTTTCTGAATCTGTTCGATCTGTCCGGCAATATCGCCGGCTGCCTCTGCGGACTGTCTGGCTAATTGTTTGACTTCTCCTGCCACCACCGCAAATCCTCTGCCTGCTTCTCCGGCACCCGCGGCTTCAATCGTGGCATTCAATGCCAGCATATTGGTCTGATCTGCAATTTCTTTGATGACTTTGACAAATTTTCCGATCTGTTTGGACGCGGAAACCAGAGCGTCCATTTTGGCAGTGATATCTTCGGCGCGGCGGCTGGCGTGTTCCGATACCTGACTTGCCTGAGCCGTATGTTTTGCAACCTCCCTGAGTGAAATTGTCATCTGCTCCACTGCCGAAGCCGCGCTGTGGATTCCCGCGGAAAATTCATCGCCGGAACGCGCCATGTTTTTCACATTTTCCGCTGTTTTCCGGGCAAAAACAACCACATTGGCAAAATTGGCGGACATCCGGCCGGTCATGGCAGAAATATCAGATACCGCTGTGCTGGACTGCTCTGTCGCAGATGCCACATCCGCCACGCCGCCTGCTGTCTGTCCGGCAGACTCGGCCACTGCCTCGGACTGCACATTCATTTCTTCTGCCGAAGATGCCATTTCCGCTGAAATAGAATACAGTTCTTCAGAGGAATCGGAAAGTTTTCCGGTGGTATCGGAAAGCTTTTCAATAAGCTGTCTCAGATTTTTCATCGAAATATTCAGATGTTCCGACATCACAGCGATTTCATCATGAGTTTTTATCTCGATTTCCGACGTGAAATCTCCCTGTCCCAGTTTTTTTACAAAGACGATAATATTGCGGATCGGCAGGGCAAGAGTCCGCCGCAGATAAAAGAAAAATGTCGCGCCTGCCAGAATGGAAATCAGAGCGGCGACAAGGATATTGTCCCGCCGGGCATGAGCCAGTTCCACACGCATTCCGGCCAGCGGACTGATAATTTCAAACGCGCCGTGTACTTCTCCGGCTTTCCAGCCCTCTTTCTTAAATCCGGTCTCATCTTCGCTTCCTTTCGGATCACCGTGACAGATCAGGCAATCCGCTGTCAGTCTGACAGCACGGAAAAAACGGATGGCGTCCGCAGACTGTTCTGCCCCGCCCTCGGAGGCATTGAGCCTTTCCGCACCCGTATAAAGCACAGCGATTTCCCCTGAGGTCCGAGCCTGATATTTATCTTCGGGATAAAGGATTTTTCCGCCCGCGGCTTCAATCTCGGCAATGTTTCCTCTGCCTTCGAGATAATCCGCGACAGCCTGTTCCAAACCTGCACGCGGGGTATTTTTCGGATTGCGCGGCTGATTTCTCGGAACACGGAACGAATATCCCAGTTCCGCTGCTCTTTTTTCCGCAGCGGTCCACGCGGATACCACTGGAATTGTCAGATATAATCTGGTCCGATTATATTGCGTTCCGGTATCTGTGACGACCTTGAATTCTGCTTTCAAGGCTTCTTTGTTGAACATTTTCAGATTGTGGAACTCACTGACAAATATCCGGATTTCTTCGCAGAAAGTGGTCAGAGCCCGAGACCTTCCGATCTCTTTGGCAAAATGCGTTTCCCGGAGTTTCGCGCTCTGGTAATAAACAACGAACACGAAACTGACCCCCATGACAGCCAATACGATCAGAATGATCTTTGTGCTTAAACTTCTGAATCTTAAATTTTTAAAACCGGCCATGTTTATATCCTCTTTTGAGTGAGAATCGAGAATTGTTTTTCTCGTTCCCAAGCCCCGGCTTGGGAACGCACTTGCCGGGGAAGCCCCG
>DYRK01000198.1 GCA_020718785.1 Desulfatirhabdium butyrativorans
TCGTCACAGTCGCCCTCGTTTTCGGTGTAGCCGTCCTCATCATTGTCAATACCGGCAAGGGTATTGCGAAGATGAGTCTGTGCAGTTTCAGCAGAAACCAAAGTCCTCTGCCCTGAAGCAGTCAGAGCGGTCAGAGAGGCAATTGCCTGAATTACCGCAGGATCGCTCTCGAAATCACCGGTGCCCGAGTCGAAACTGATGGTGAGATTTTCAGCAGCTTTTCTCACATCTTCTGTAATAGCAATCCCGTTATCCGGATTGTTGTCATCATCTAAGGTCAGAAGAAATCTGCTGATATTGACAGCCTTAGAATTACTTTCTGCGCCTTGACTCAGGTCAACCGGGGTTATTATGGATTGCCCCTGAACCTGTCCCACGGTGATACCGCCGATAGAAAAAGTAACGGTTTCACCTTCCTCATAGTTAAACGTGCCGTCCGGGTCTGTCACACCGGATTGGCTGTCTGTGCTGTATTCTATCCCTTCCACGGCGCTGTCAAGGAATTTTCCTTTCAGCACGGCAGAGGAAGAATCGCTGTCACTGCTGCTGCATCCCATTGCTGCAATCGCAACGAGTCCCAGCATCATAAACACCAGCCAGTCGAACCTGAAACGCCTTCTGTGTTCATTTTTCATGTCTGTCTCCTTTCGTTAATGTGTTTAAACTGAGAAATGAGAAGTGAGAAATAAATATCGCATTCTCGATTCTCACTTTTCAATTCTCACTTCTCACTTCTCACTCTTCAGTAAAGCGGGTTTCAAACCCGCTCTACTTGAATGCTTTAATTTCTCACTCTTCAGTAAAGCGGGTTTCAAACCCGCTCTACTTGAACGCACATTTTTAGTAGAGCGGGTTTCAAACCCGCTCTACTTGAACGCACATTTTTAGTAAAGCGGGTTTCAAACCCGCTCTACTTAAATGCTTTAAAAAGCGAAGGTGCCATAATCGCCTCATAACCGCTTAACCGGGCAACTACAGTGTTGTCGGCATCAAGAAAAGTAAAATCTCCCATCAGTTTATGATCGCTTACATTTTTGACTTCAAGAACAGCAGTCACGCCCTCTGCGGGAAAACGATGCCGATATTGACGGTAAGAGGCACTGTAACTGGGCAGAGAAACCATCCCTGTTTCCTCGAAACACCAGATAATCGCCATCTGAAACGCAGAATCCAGAACCAGCGGATCCCCGATCCATCGGCTTCGCAATGGTTCGGACATCCATTTTTCCGGCGAAGGTGCGGAAGCCACACGGGCCACCATACCGCGGGACGAGGCACTGAGAATTTCCCGGATGCCCCGGAGTTCAATGCCGTGAAAGAGAATTTTCTCATACACTTCATCTATACTTCGGGAATAGGCTTTTGAAGAAATATCTGCCGAGATATTGAATGCCGGCGGCTGGGAAAGCGTATTTGCCAGAATCGCTTTGGCTCTGGAATGAATCACTTCCTTGCCTTCTTTTATGCCGTCACGGATTTCAACATCCACTTCGAAAACCGAGCCATTTTTCCGGGCTTTGCCTGCCATCAGTCGAATCAGTTTCTTTTCCTCACTCAGCCGGATGCCGCTTAACAGACGGATATCGTCCAATCCGTGAAGAAAAAGCCCCGGATTTTCATGCAGTGCGCCGTGACCGAGCCATTCGGTGATGAGCGCAAAGGGTACTACGGGCTTTCCGTCCAGAATGTGCGATCCGAGAATCGGATATCGGTCAACATCTATCTCCCGTTTGAAGGTGAGCGAAAGCTTTGACTCCGATTTATTTTCAGCTACAGTTTCAGGCACGATATCTGCTCCGATCACAACCTCCGCGGGACAGCTTTTATCTCCCATCATTTCGGCGATCATCGCTCTTGCGCCTTCTTCTAAAGGAATCAATCCTACGCCTCTTCGCTCAAATTCCCGTTTCAATGCCGGCGAAACCATGCCGCCGTCCCATGGTCCCCAGTTGACAGAAATCACTCGGCAATCTTTACGGGCTGCGGCTTCGCGTTGTGCAATCTTATTCAGAACCTCATTGGCCATGGCATAATCTGCCTGCCCTTTGTTTCCGAGCCTTGCGCTGACAGAGGAGAAGAGTACGATATATTTGACAGCATCACTTTGAACGGCATTCAGCAGCACGTTCAGCCCCCTGACTTTTGTATCAAAAACCTTGTCGAACTGCTCCGGAGTTTTATCAACAATAAGGCGGTCTTCCAATGTTCCGGCAGCGTGAATGACTGCTGCTGCAGGCCCGTATTCGGAACGGATTTTACCCATAATGGCATTTACTCTCCCGGCATCACGCACATCCGCAGAAAAATAAACCGCTTTTGCCCCGGCTGATTTCAACTGTTCAAGGGTTTTGTTTATCTCCCGGTTTGCTTTATAGGCTTTGAATGCTTTTTCCAATTCCATAGGCGAAACATGATTGCCGCTGAACTGATTTGCAAGAACGGCTTTTTTTATTGCTGCATCGTCTTCGATGCCCGCAAGCCATTCCGGTTCCCGATACGGCTCCGGAGAACGTCCGATCAGCACAAATGTCGCTTTGACATGACTTGCAAGTGCTTGGGCTGCGGCAGCCGTTACGCCTCTTGCGCCGCCGCTGATTACTACAACATCTCCTGCATCCAGATTGATTTTCCCCTGAGGATACGGTTCGGAGCCGAGCCTGAAAGTATTTCTTATTTCCGGTTCCAGACCGACCTCGACCTCGCCGGAAGTCAGACATTCTGCGACAATCGCCTTTGCCATAGCAGCATTGTCTTTCCAGTCCGATGAGACATCTATGGCGTGACAGCAGACATTCTCCCATTCGACAGCAGCAGTTTTGACAAGACCGGCAAGCCCGCCCTGCAAAGGGTTTGTCACATCTTTGCCTTTAAAACCGAAGGCTCCGTCTATACGGCTCACAGAGGCAAATATCGCGCCGCATTGTCCCGCAGATTCGAGAATGTCTCTCGCTACATGGCGGGTCAGCATAAAGGCATCTTTGAGAAAATTATCTTCGCTATATGCTTTTCCCATTTCCGGATTCATAACAAGAATCAGTCCGGCAGCAGACGGCAAACTCTTCTCATGTCGAAACGAATCCGAAGCAATCAGCAAAGCCTCGGTATTTATGGCATTCAATTCCGAGACAATTGCTTTTCCGAGACCAGATCCGTCGTCTGTCACCAGCACTTTTCTGCCTGCCGGAAACAATACGCCTTTTCCTTTATATGGTGTATGAACGCCGCTGACAATCTTTACAATCCGTCTCTCTGTTTTCCTGTAGGGTGGGTGAAACCCACCATCTGCCTCCGTTCTTATACAGGATGGTTGAAACCTGTCTGACTCGGTTTCAATACCCGGCTTATCTTTACCTGCAAGATAATCCCTGATCTGTCCGAGCGTCCTGAGCGTCCCCATGACTTCAGGGGAAACCGCAGGCAATCCCGGCATTCTCTCCTCCAATGTCGAAAGAATTTCTACCCGTTTGATAGAATCAATTCCGAGATCCGATTCTATGTCCATATCGGATCCGAGCATCTCTGCGGGATAGCCGGTCAAATGACTCACCACTTCCAGCAGCGTTGTTTCAACCTCTTTCCGATTGCCTCCGCATGACAACATATCCGGTTTGGAACACTCAGAAGTTGCGGCTTCTGATTTCTTTCCGTCAGAGAGATAGGCGACAATTTGACCGAGAGTGCGGAGTGTTCCCATAATTTCAGGAGAAACTCCGGGCAGTCCCGGCATTCTTTCTTCCAATGTCGAAAGAATTTCTACCCGTTTGATAGAGTCAATTCCGAGGTCCGATTCTATGTCCATATCCGGCGCAAGCATTTCTGTCGGATAACCCGTTAAATGACTCACTACTTCCAGCAAAGTTGTCTCTATTTCTTTCCGATTGCCTTCGGAAAGAAGCGGCTCAGGCTCGAAACATTGCGGCATTTCGGAGTCTGACCTCTTTCCATTGGACAGATACGCGACAATCTGACTCAGGGTTCTGAGCGTTCCCATGATTTCAGGAGAGACTCTCGGCAGTCCCGGCATTCTCTCTTCCAAGGTCGAAAGAATTTCTACCCGTTTGATAGAATCAATTCCGAGATCCGATTCTATATCCATATCCGGCGCAAGCATTTCTACGGGATAACCCGTTAAATGACTTACCACTTCCAGCAGAACGGTCTCTATCTTTTTCTGTCCGTTATTTGACGGCCGGACTTCTTCCCTGCTGTGCGGCACAGCAGATGCCGGTTTTTCACTACGGCTCGGCACAGGAACAGAATGTTTTTCAGCAGGAATTTCCGCTTTCCGAATCGGAGGGACAACTTCTTCTATGCAGGGCTGGTCAGACCTGCCTTCGCCCTGAAATTCCGAGTAAAGGTGGGTTTCACCCCTGCGCGGTTGAACTCCCATAGAAACTTCTGCCAATCGCTGCGTGCTTTCCATCATCATCCTGAGGGTACGTCCCGCTTCGGTCTGGGTTTCCAAGAATTTTTTATGCGTTTCGGCAGTCTGCATCTGAAGGGACTGCATGGATTTCAAGCCTTCCTGTACAGCCCTGAATGCCTCGCTGACGAAAACAAGTTTATGCCCTCGATTATTATCGGGAGCCTGTCTCCGACTGTCGGGAATGGGATTCCGTTCTTTTCTGTCCATATTTTTACTGTATTGTCTGAAAGCCGGTATCCGGCTTTCTGTTCCCTGTGAGGGAGTTATTGCGTTTGATTTGACTTCCTGTTTCCTTGACGGAGCAAGGGGTTGAACGGCTTTTTTAACTGCATCGGACGAAGCGGGTTTCACCTGTCCTGCATTAGAGATGGGTTTCACCCACCCTGCATCAGATGATGCAGAGTTTGTCTCTGCCTGATCGCTATTCGGGGAATTGCTTCCTGAAACCGGCGGCAGGGAATTATTCGGAGAACCTCCGTTTGAGCCTTGAGGACCGGGCTTTTCGGGTTTGGATTCCGAGCGGTAATTCGCTCCTGAAATGGGAATACTCATACGCTGTTTCTTGGGTTCGGCGGGCTGATCCCATTGGTCTGCATTTACAGTATAGCCCAATGCAGACAATTGGGAAAGCATATCTGCAAGATCAGCCGTTCCGGATTTTTTTCCTGAAGAAGTATCCACAGAAAGGGCATTGAATTCTCTGCCTTTGAGAATGGCTTTGACCAAACCGGTCAGTACCGATTTGGGTCCGATTTCGATAAAAGTTCGAATACCGGCCTCGAACATCGCTTCAATTTCGCCGACAAAATTCACGGGACATAAAATCTGCTCGCCCAGCAACTGCCTCGCGCCGTCTGCATCCGAAGGATAAGCCTGCCCGGTAGTATTGGCGTAAACCGGAATATCCGAGGGAGTGATCCGAACCTGTTTCAGCAATTCCATAAACGGCTCTTGGGCATTTTTGACTAAGCGGCTGTGAAATGCTGCTGCTACGGGCAGTTTTACGGCTTTGAATTTTTTTGCCTTGCACAGCTTCTCAGCCAGCAGAATTGCTTCCGTAGTGCCGGACAGCACTCCCTGTTCCGGACTGTTCCGATTGGCAAGCACCACATCAAGATTTTCTTCCTTGATGAGACAATCAAGAGCATCAAGCGGGGCTTTGACTGCGAGCATAGTACCGCTGTCCGGACCTGCCGCGGCTGCCATGAAACTCCCACGGGCAACAGCCAGACGGAAGAATGTCTCCGAGTCAATCCATCCTGCCGCGTGCAGAGCGGTCAGTTCGCCGAAACTGTGTCCGGCTGCCGCATCTGCTTTTATGCCGAAGCGTTCAAGGATTTTCAGCATGGCAAGGCTGATTACTCCGATTGCCGGCTGTGCAATATCCGTGCTTCTGAGAGATTCTTCCTGAATCTGCTTATCTTCCTTTGTCTGCACCGGATACGGATAAATAAAATCGCTCAGCCGGGCAGTTTCGAATTTCGAATTCTGAATTCTGAATTTCGAGCGATTCGCCTTTTCTGCAACTTCGAATGCCTCGGGAAAGGTGCAGATCATATCTCTGCCCATGTTTACATACTGACTTCCCTGTCCCGGAAAAATAAATGCGATTTTGCCCGTTTTTTCAAGAGATTTCGGCTGTCTGACACTTTCAGGGAGAAAAACGGATCCGTCGTAAGCGGTTTCCTTTTTCTCTTTCTGATATTCCTCCACTACAGCATGAAAATTGCTTCCACCGAACCCGAGCGCACTGACGCCGCAACGACGCGGATGCTCCGGTCTCGAAAACCAGGGACGGCTTTCCGTATTGAGATAAAAAGGACTTTCCTCTATTTTGAGATTGGGATCAGGCTCAGTGATTTTAAGCGTTGGCAGAAAAACTTTGTGCCGGACAGCCAGCACTGCTTTGATAAGCCCTGCTGATCCCGCAGCAGCTTTGGTATGCCCGATCATGGATTTCACAGAACCGAGGGCGCAGTGCGGGGTGCGGGGTGCGGGGTTCGGGGTGAGAGAAGAAGATTCGCTGAATACGGTTTTCAATGCCTGAAATTCCACCATGTCCCCGACCTTTGTGCCGGTTCCGTGAGCTTCGATCATCTCCACAGTACGTGGATCAGTATCTGAAATCTGATAAGCCATTCTGAGGGCTTTTGCCTGACCTTCGGCTCTGGGCGCATAGATACTCTGGGATTTTCCGTCACTTGAAGACCCGACTGCTTTGATAACCGCGTAAATTCTGTCATTATCTCTTTCCGCGTCCTCAAGCCGCTTTAACACCAGCATTCCGATGCCTTCGCCCAGAACCGTGCCGTCAGCGTCTTTTGAAAAGGGCCGTGCATCGCCGGTAGGAGACAGAATCAAAGTTTTGGAAAAGCAGGTGTGCATGAAAATATCGTTGAAAGTATCCACGCCCCCGGTCACAGCCATATCGCTTCTGCCTGTTGCCAGTTCCATCAGAGCCAGATGCAGCGCGCTCATGGAACTCGCACACGCGGCATCCACCGCGCAGTTGGTTCCTCCCATGTCGAGACGGTTGCATATTCTTCCGGCAATCACATTTCCCAGCAGACCCGGAAATGAGTTTTCCTGCCATGAAACGTAGGAATCGCCGATACGGGCAATCACATCCTGAGCCTGCTCGGGATTTACTCCTGCATCTCTTAGCGCTCTCCGCCATATCGGATGTCCCAGCCTTGCGCCCAGAGGTATTACCAATTCCTGCGCGCCGGTAACACCGAGAATTACGCTCGTTTTATCCCGGTCAACTTCGCGTTTTTCTCCGTAGCCAGCGTCTTCCAATGCTGTTTTTGCCGCAAGCAGTCCCAGCAATTGGGAAGTGTCTGTGGCTTCCAGCGAAGAGGGCGGAATACCGAATTCCGAAGGATCAAAAGAAACCGGAGAAAGAAATCCCCCGCGCTTGCAGTAAACATGATCCGGTTTTTTCGGATCTGTGTCAAAATAATCTTCCGGCGACCAATGGCTTGCCGGAACTTCGGCAACAGCATCCTCCCCGCGGAAAAGCAGGCGCCAGTATTCCTTCAATCCCGAAGCTTTGGGAAAGAAGCATCCCATTCCTATGACGGCAACAGGTATGTTATGTCTGATAGTATTGTTCGGTCTCAATGCTCTGTCATCCTTCTTTTTTTCAATATAAATTCGGCGAGTAAAGCGGGTTTGAAACCCGCTTTGCATGACTCACTTGTCGCCGATGTTTTGCAGATTTGCAGGTCGGGTTGATGTACGAAACCCGACATTCTTTTTTCAATATAAATTCGGCTGGTAAAGCGGGTTTGAAACCCGCTTTGCAGACAGCAATCGTATAAAATCATTCAGCGAGTAAAGCGGGTTTCAAACCCGCTTTACATGACTCACTTGTCGCCGATGAGTTCATAAAGTTCCGAGAGCTTCGTCGGTGAGAAAGTTCCTGCTCCGGTCGGTAATATCATGCCCTGACACCGGAGCCAGTTGGCACGGGTCACGACCGCGGCTCCCACAAGGAGATTCATCGCAACCGTGACGGTTTTCCGGTTTTCCGGTTTTTCAAGAAATGTTTCGCTGACCCATTCGTTGAATGCGCCCAGCGAGGGACCGCACCATATCTGATAGTCAATTTTTCTCGAAGGCTCCCCGCGTACTGCCCATCTTGAAGACTGCCCGAGATATGATCGAAACACCAGAGCCATTTTGTGTCTGGGATCGCTTTCAGCCCGCCCTATTTGGCTTAGATTGGTTTGTCTCGGATCGTTTGCAGCAAAGAATTTCCGGGTATTGAGCCATTCTTCCTCAAGACTGCATCTGAAAAAATCACGTTCCAGAATTTTGCGCTGATCTGGGGAAATGGCTTCGAGCCGGTCATATCGGCAATAGAGTTCGTAGAGTTTTGCCGCACGGAGCGGAAACATGGTTCCCCGCTTTAATACCTGAACTTTGACCCCGAGTTCGAACATATCCGCGGCAGGAGCCATTGTCACATCTGCCTGCCGGGCTTCCGCGAGCATAAGACGCACTGTTTCGGATGTCCCGGCTTCTATGCAGGACTGATTCACTGAGCCGGTCAGTATATATGCCGCGCCCATTGCAAAAGCCGCGGCTGCGGATTCGGGTGTGGAAATTCCGCCGCCCAAGCCCACACACGGCGGTTTTTTGTAGCCGTATTTTGCAGCCAGCCTGTCCCGCAGCGCAATCATAGAAGGCAGGAGCGAAATCGCGGGTCTGTTGTCTGTATGTCCCCCGGAATCTGCTTCCGCGGTCAGGTCTTCTGCCACAGGAATAAATTTCGCAAATTCGGCCTGCTCCGGAGTAATCATTTTTTTATCAAGCAGTTGAGCCAGCAGTTTGTCCGGAGCCGGAGAAAAGAATTTTGCCGCGACTTCCACCCGTGAAACTTTTGCAATTACCTTGTTCGGACAGACGATATTTCCCCGAGCATCCTGATGAATGCCCTTGAGACGGAAATAAACCAGCGGAAGAGTCAGGTCCAAATATGCCGATGCGCTGATTAGCCGGATTCCGTGCCTGAGATACAGGTCAGTGAGCGCAGATTCCAGTTGGGGATCATTGGGGCTGTGAATCAGATTGAAGCCGAAAGGACGATCTTTGAGACGCTGCTTCAGACTGACAGCCGCAGCCTCGACCTGATTCAAGGGAAGTCCTGCCGCGCCGAAAAAGCCGATCATTCCCGCAAGACCCGCGGCTTCAACCATATTTACGGAAGTGATGCCGTTTGCCATTGCCCCGGCGATGTATGCGTAGCGCAGTCCGTGCGTTTTTTTGAAAAGCGGATCCCCCAAATCTTCGGGATGAAGCCGCGGAGTATAAGCGCAAAGCGGATATCCGTCATCGGGACATTCGGAAATCAGGCTGTCGCGGAGAAAAACAGTCCCGCCCTGTGCTGCCGCGATATCTCCTTCCGAATGCACGAAAATCACGGGACGCGTTACCTGCATGATCGCTGTTTTCAATGCCTGTGTTCCGGGTTCAGGATTCGGAGTCCCGGCTTTGCCGGCTTTTGTCCACCAGCCTGATAAGATTTTGTTATTATTATTAAAATTATTAGGCAGCCCTGTCTGCAAAATTTATGGTTCCTCTAAGGTTGATGCCGTAGCAGTTTATAATTGACAAGTGAGATAATGCTCTGAATATCAAAAATATAATAGTTTAAACAAAAATCGGAGAAGGTGTCAAGATATTCTTACCACGGTCATAATTCGAACTTTTTCCTCGTTCCCAAGCCCCGGCTTGGGAACGCATCTGCGCCCGAAGCCC
>DYRK01000902.1 GCA_020718785.1 Desulfatirhabdium butyrativorans
AGGGTAAGCACGGGGGCTTACCCCTACGGGATTTACGATTTTGACGGCAGGGGCAGGGGCAATACCATGCAGGAAGAAAAGAAGATAAAATTATTTCTTGACACATCCGTTCCGAGTGCTTTTTATGATACTTCAAAACCGCTGAGGCAGCTTATCACTCAGAAATGGTTTGAAAACAGAGCATCATCTTATGATTTGTATATTTCCGCTCCGGCACTCAAGGAAATCAGCAAATTGGAGAATATCATCAAAAAACAGAATATCAGAGATCTGATATTTGATCATAATGTTAAAATTCTCGAATTATCCGAAGAGGCTGTGAAACTGGCGGATGAATATATCAGAAAAGGTGCGATTCCCCGGTCGGAACCTGAAGACGCTTATCATGTAGCGACAGCCTCTGTGAACCGCCTTGATGCACTGGCATCATGGAATTTCAGACATATCGTGAGCATGAATCCGATAAAGAAAATATATGAAATCAATACGAAACTCGCTTATCCGATTATAGGAATCGGTTCGCTGGAATTATTCGGAGGTGCGGAATATGGAAATTTATAAAAACAGCTACACTGAAAACGAAGATAAAATTCTGTGGGCATTGCATGAAATAAGACATGAACTGCATGAAGAAAGAAAGAATAAAACGACAGAGGAAATAAACAGGGAAGCATTGAAAATATATTCCGACTGGCGAAATGAAAGAGAAAATAAAATTGCTTTAACAGGCAAAACAGAAAAAATAGCGGGGTAGAGAAAATAGCATAACGCATTGTTGCAACGGACGGCTATCGCCGCAACTTAATTTGTTGTCAGACGGCAGGGGCACCCCCTGCGGTTGCCCTTGTCGGAAAAGGGTAAGCACGGGGGCTTATACCCCTACGGGATTTACGATTTTGACGGCAGGGGCAACCCCCTGCGGTTGCCCTCGTTGGAATTTGTGGTTGGTTGTAGGGGCAACCCCCTGTGGTTGCCCTCGTTGGAGAAAAGGGTAAGCACGGGGGCTTACCCCTGCGATGTTCAAGGCAAGCGGCAGACTGTATTTCCGGACGCGGCGCGTGGGAGCGAGAATTGTTGGAAAATTCAACCGCGTAATTCCTACGATGTTTATATTTTTTTAAAAATGGGATATTCATGATGAGAACTTTCAGTATTCCGTACAGCAGTGATTTGCTGATCGCCACCGGAAAATCTGCAAAAGAACTGGAGCAGGAACTGAAATTTTTATTGGCTGTCAAATTATTTGAACTCGGACGTGTCTCTTTAGGCAAGGCGGCAGAAATCTGTGAAATGAGCAAGATATATTTTATGAATGAATTGGGAAGGATGAAAATTCCTGTCATTAATATAGAGAATGATCAGATTGGCGATGAACTGAGTGATGAATGAAAAGTCAACAATCATCGCAGACAGCAGTCCTCTCATATCACTTGCTCTTATTAATCGGCTTCAGCTTCTTACGCAGTTATATTCAAATGTTATAATTCCTTCTGCTGTATGGGATGAGATAACCGTTAAAGGCAGAGGACTTGCAGGAGCTTATGAAGTCGGTCTGATTAAATGGGCAGAAATCCGAAATGCAGAAATGTCTGTGCTTCAACCGCTGACGATTCTGCTTGATCGGGGAGAATCCGAAGTAATCGCATTGGCTCTGACGATACCTGACGCTGTTGCCCTGCTTGATGACTCAAGGGCGCGCAGAATAGCGGAACGTCTGAATATAAAAAGGATAGGAACTCTCGGATTGCTGAGGCGTGGCAAAAAATCAGGACTGATTGATAAAATTCGTCCGTATATCGAAGTATTACAGGCAAACCATATTTATATCAGCTATGAACTTATTGAAGCAGTTCTTGAGGATGTCGGAGAGAAGGATTAACAATCTTGCCGGAATTTGTGGTTGGGTTGTAGGGGCAACCCCCTGTGGTTGCCCTCGTTGGAAAAGGGTAAGCACGGGGGCTTACCCCTACGGT
>DYRK01000199.1:0-3631 GCA_020718785.1 Desulfatirhabdium butyrativorans
GGGAAGCCTGGGCTTCCCCGGCAAGTGCGTTCCCAAGCTGGGGCTTGGGAACGAGAAAAGACATTCCGGAATGCTGAAATGCCGATTTTATAAGATGGGTTCAGCACTTTTGCCAAAATTTCATTTCGGCACTCCGGATACCGGGTTTCCTCGTTCCCAGGCAGGGGCTTGGGAACGAGAAAGGATTAAAGGATTTTCATGATTTCTGTTCAGCCGCAATCCTGTCAATCCTTTAATCCTGTGAATCAGGGTTCAGACAGCGGCGACAATTTTTGCACTCCGGATTAATCAACGCCGGACCGGGGTGCCGACAGAGTAAAAAAAAGAGTAATTACATCCATGTTATTTCAAGTTCTTACACCGCTATTCCTGACTTCCGCATTCTGATCCGTATCAGCAATAAGTAAAAAATCGTTTTTCCGAAAAGCTGCCTCTGATATGAGAATTTTGAAAGAAACTCTGCAATCATTTTATTAACAGACAGTTATGAAGAAAATAAGGCGCAGGATAAAAAAATATGGAAAAGTTCTTGACAACCGCTTTTATTTAAATTACTAGTGTCAGGTTCATACATCAGGAATTCGTTTAAATTTATTATCATAAAAACATTCTGTTAGGAGATTACTAATGCCTTTACCCAAGTATAAACTGTCCAAGTCGCGGCGTGACAAACGCAGAACCCATCAGAAACTGGATGCCCCGGGACTGTCAACCTGCTCCCAGTGCGGCGAAACCAAACTTCCCCATCATGTCTGTCTCAGTTGCGGAACCTACAAGGGCCGTACCGTGATAGAGATCGAAGAGGGCAAATAAACAATGGCAGCGCATGGAACCGAAACAGGTGTCAGGGGGCTGGACCCCGAATCCCGTCTTATGGTGATTGACACGATCCGGCAGCTCAGAAAGCGGCTCCTGACCAGGGAGAAAGTTCTTGAATTTGATAAAAAAGAGATTTTTCCGGAACAGATTATCCGGGAAATTCTCGGACCCGATATCGGACTTCAACTGATTTTTATCCCTGAAGAATACGGCGGCATGGGCGGCGGAGCGCGGGACTGCTGCGCGGTCACCCGTGAAATGGCCGGAATCTGTCTGGGGGTTGCCACCGCGTTTTTTGCCATCCATCTGGGTGCGGATCCGCTCCTTGTGGGCGGAACCCACGCCCAGAAAGAAAAATGGCTCGGCTCTATTGCCGAGGGCAAATCCATTGTCGCATACTGTGTGACCGAACCGGGCGCGGGCAGCAATGTCGCGGCAATTCAGACCAAAGCCGATCCGGTAGCCGATGATTCCGGAAATATTATCGGATATAAAATCAACGGCGCAAAGCAGTTTATTTCAAACGGCGGATATGCCGATTTTATAACGGTTCTGGCAAAAACTCCGGAAGGTCCGGCTTTTTTTGTCGTGGAAAAAGGAACCGCAGGATACAGCCCCGGAAAGAGCGAAGAAAAACACGGTATCCGTTCATCGAACACTTCGCCCCTTTCATTTACGGATGTGTTTGTTCCGGTTGAAAATCTGGTCGGCATGGTTCCCGGAAAAGGGCTGAAACATGCAAACGAAGTGTTCGGCTATACCCGGCTGATGGTGGCTTCTCTTGCTCTGGGCGCGGGAGATTCTGCTCTGGGCATTGCGATTTCCTACGCAAAAGAGCGGATTCAGTTCGGAAGTCCGCTGTCGGAAAAACAGGGTTATACACACAAGCTGATTGTACCGAATGCCGTCAGGCTCCAAGCCGCGAGCGCGTATATGGAAGAGATCGCGCTGAGACTTGACACCTCGAATGAAGACCTGCAGGTGGAAGGTTCCATTGCCAAGCTCTTTGCCTCGGAAGCCGCGAACAAAGCCGCGGAGGATGCAATGCAGGCTTTGGGCGGATACGGATATATTTCCGAGTTCGAGGTGGAAAAAATCAGGCGCGATGCCAAGGTCACCTGTATATATGAAGGTACCAGCGAGATTCAGCAGAATATCATAAGCACCTTCCGCTGGAAAAAAGTATGGAAAACAAAGGGCGGCTTTTACACGGACATTGCCTCGGAAATGGCGCAATTGGATACGGTGCTGCCGGATGCCGGATGCCGATTCTACGGTCTGGCTGCAAAAGTCCTTGCCGGGACTGTCATGCTGGTTCATGAACACAAACTGACGAAGAGCCAGTGCATAATGTTTGCCCTCGCGGATATGATGACTCATGTCGAGGTCGGCGCGGGCATGGCACGGAAAGCAAAATCTCTTACCGATGCCGGCAAAGAAGAGGCTGAAAAAATCAGAATCATGTCGAAAATTTTTGCAGATGAAGTCGCGCGGGTCACCGGGCAGAACATGCTGAAAATTCTCATGGGATCCGGAGCATTTGATCCCGATGCCGTGTCTGATTTTCTGAAAGCCGTATCTTATAATGAACTGATCGGCAGTTCCCAAAATATCATCGCGGATATGGACAGGGTCGCGGATATTCTGTTTGAAAGATAAAACTGATATGTCGGAACAAAACATACGGACAGTGGTTGTGACGGGCGGTTCGAGAGGTATCGGAAGAGCCGTCTGTCTTGCCTTTGCCGGAGCGGATACGCAAATCCGGTTCAATTATTCTTCCGCGCTTGCAGCGGCTGAGGAAACGGAGAAACAGATTGCAGCCGCGGGCGGCTCAGGCAAAGGGATGCAGGTGAATGTCGCATCCGAGGAAGAAGTGGCAGGCTTTTTCAAAAAAATACTGGATGAAACCGGACGCATAGATGTGCTTGTGAACAATGCGGGAATTGCCAGAGACGGTCTCCTGGTCCGTATGAAGGAAAAGGACTGGGATGAGGTCATGGATATCAATTTGAAAGGCGTATTCAACTGCACGAAAATAGCGGCAAAAACCATGATCAAGCAGCATTGCGGCCGGATTGTCAATATCTCGTCGGTGGTCGGTGTGAACGGCAATCCGGGGCAGGCAAACTATGCGGCTTCGAAAGCCGGTATCATCGGATTCACCAAAGCCGTGGCAGCAGAACTCGCGTCCAGAAACATTACGGTCAATGCCGTGGCGCCAGGGTATATTGAAACCGACATGACTGCATCGCTGTCAGATAAGGCAAAAGAAGCCCTGACCGCAAGGATTCCGCTCGGACGGATAGGAAAAAGCGATGACGTTGCCGGTGCGGTCGTATTTTTAGCTTCCCAAGCTGCGGCTTATATTACCGGTCAGGTTATTCATGTGAACGGCGGAATGTATATGTGAATTGAAAAGTGAGAAGTGAGAATTGAAAAGTGAGAATTGAAACAAGGAGAAATTTCTATGTCCGTTGAGGATAGAGTAAAAAAGATAATCTCAGAAAAACTGAGCGTGGATATTACGGAAGTTGTGCCTGATGCCTCTTTTGTGGATGATCTGGGTGCGGATTCACTGGATCTCGTAGAACTGATCATGTCAATGGAAGAAGAATTCGATGTTGATATTCCCGACGAAGATGCAGAAAATATCACGACTGTCAAAGACGCGATCAACTATATCAACAACCACTGAGTTCTGGGGACTGGGTGCTGGGGACAGGGTGCTGGGTGCTGGGTGCTGGGGACTGGGTTCTGGGGACTGGGTTCTGCTCACTGGCAGATATGCCGGTTCATAAGCACCCAGCAC
>DYRK01000199.1:3731-6297 GCA_020718785.1 Desulfatirhabdium butyrativorans
CCAGTAACCAGCACCCAGTAACCAGCACCCAGTAACCAGCACCCAGTAACCAGCACCCAGTAACCAGCATCTAATAACCCATGACAAATCATAACACAAACGACAGAGACAGGCGGGTTGTCATTACCGGAGCAGGACTGATAACTCCTCTGGGTATCGGCGTCAGCGAGACATGGACGGCTTTGTGCGCCGGCAAATCGGGAATATCGGAAATCACGCGCTTTGACACTTCCGAATTTCAGACCAAAATTGCCGGAGAAGTCAAAGGATTTCAGCCCGAAGATTTTCTCCCTAAAAAAGATGCCAAGCGCACGCAGCTGTTTATTGCCTACGCTATTGCGGCAAGCCGTATGGCTGTGGAAGATTCGGGTCTGGTTATCAGCGACGCGAACCGGAACAGAATCGGAGTCATTACAGGCTGCGGTCTGGGAGGTCTTTCCATTCTGGAGGAAACCGCCCATACCCTTGCTACAAAAGGGCCCAAACGGGTGACGCCTTTCTTTATCCCCATGATGATCGGAAATATGGCAGCCGGCATGGTTTCCATCCAGTTCGGAGCCAGAGGTCCCAATTCATCTATTGCCACGGCATGTGCAGCAGGGTCTCACGGCATAGGAGAGGCATTCAGGCTTATCAAAAGAGGCTCGGCAGATGCCATGATAACTGGCGGCGTAGAATCGGTGATTACTCCCACATGCGTTGCGGGTTTCGGCGCGATGAAAGCCCTTTCCACGCGTAACGACGAACCTGAAAAAGCTTCCCGTCCTTTTGACCGGGACCGCGACGGCTTTGTGGTGGGAGAGGGAAGCGGCATGATGATTCTTGAAACTCTCGAAGGAGCTTTGGAGAGAGGCGCGCATATTTATGCCGAAATCTGCGGATACGGCATGAGCGGAGACGGATATCACATGACTGCACCGCCTCCGGATGCCGAAGGCGCGGCGCGCTGCATGATGGCAGCCATCGAGGATGCAGGTATCTCATACCGTCAGATTGACTACATCAATGCCCACGGCACTTCGACACCGCTTAACGACCTGTATGAGACAAGGGCAATCAAAACCGTTTTCAAAGAAAAGGCTCATTCGCTCCCTGTCAGTTCCACCAAATCCATGACCGGGCATCTGCTGGGCGGTGCGGGCGGTATCGAAGGCGTTTTCACTGCGCTTGCGATTCATGAAGACATTATCCCGCCTACCATCAATTTGGATAATCCCGGAGAAGAATGCGATCTGGATTATGTTCCCAATGTTGCCCGCAAAGCGGAACTGGAATATGCCATGAGCAATTCTTTCGGTTTCGGCGGAACAAACGCCGCTGTCATTCTTAAAAAATACCGGTAGTATCTGAATCCGGAGTGCAAAAATAGAGCGCAGCGGTTTTTTGCATTTCATTTCAATTCCGGAGTGCAAAAATAGAGCGTAGCGGTTTTTTGCATTTCATAAATCCGGCATAGTGCAAAAAACCGCTCCGTTGCACTCCGCTCTATTTTTGCACTCCGGAAAAACAATTATATGTCTCCCCAAGAAATCTGTCAGAACATCGCTCAGAATATTCAGAAGGTCATGCGGGGACAATCTGCCGCAATCCGCAAACTTCTGGCAGCATTTGCAGGCGGAGGTCATGTCCTGCTCGAAGATTATCCCGGAACCGGGAAAACCACTTTGGCAAAAGCATTGGCGCGTTCCATTGCTGCCCGGTTCAGGCGGATTCAGTTTACGCCCGATCTTCTGCCATCGGATATTCTGGGAGTTTCGATTTTCAATCAGCAATATCAGTCTTTTCTTTTTCACAAAGGACCGATCTTCACCAATATCCTTCTGGCAGATGAAATCAACCGTGCCTCTCCCCGAACCCAGTCCGCGCTCCTGGAAGCAATGGCAGAATCGCAGGTCAGTATTGACGGCGAAAATCGTCAGTTAGAAGAGCTTTTTTTTGTGATCGCAACTCAGAATCCGGTAGAATCACGAGGGGTCTATCCGCTTCCCGAAGCTCAGATGGATCGCTTCGCGCTCAGATTCGGTCTCGGATATGTCACGCCGGAAGAAGAAGTCGCGGTACTCTCGGATCAGCGGACCGTCCATCCCATAGATGAAATAAAATCCTGTGTGTCAAAAGACGATGTGCTGAGGCTGAAACGCTTTGTCAGCACTGTCCGCATCAGTGACGAACTCCGCCGCTACATTGTGGATATCGTAAGAGCCACGAGAACTGCGACCGGTGTAAGCCTGGGAGCCAGTCCGAGAGCCTCAATTGCTCTGATGAAAACTGCTCAGGCATTGGCTGTGTTTGACGGGAACGATTTTGTCACTCCCGATCATATTCAGGAAATTGCAGTATCGGTGATCGCTCATCGGATGGTGATGGAATCTCAGGCACGCTTTTCCGGCAGGACTGCCGAAGGTGTGGTTGAAGACATTCTTAAAGTGATTCCGGTTCCTGCATAGTCGTTTATCGGAGTGCAAAAATGCCGTTCTTATTTAAATGGTTTTGCACTCCGGAAAGTCTCTCAAGCGAGCGACCTTAAAGACTTATAATTTTTTTGCGGTAGAACAGGCATTTCTGC
>DYRK01000199.1:6397-9679 GCA_020718785.1 Desulfatirhabdium butyrativorans
CTGTTCATGATAAATGATAAAGGTAGAACAGGCATTTCTGCCTGTTCATGATAAATGATAAAGGTAGAACAGGCATTTCTGCCTGTTCATGATAAAGGTCAGACAGAAATGTCTGACCCACCGGATCTTATAAATCATAATGGTCGGTCGCTTACTCCCGTTACAGTATTGACTCATTTGCGGACTTACCGGATTATATAAATCCGAAAAATTCTTATTCTTTTGACATAAGTCAATGCAAAGCTTCTGAATATGAAATACATATCTGTCAAAATAAACGATGAACCGGAAACAGAAGAAATCTGACAAAGGATTTACCGATTTCCGAATCTCAGGGAGGAAATTATCATGAAATGTCCGGGACAGGATACGCGCTACTGGAAGCCGGAGGCTGTATTTGAGGCAAAATGCCCGAAATGCGGCAATGCCGTGGAATTTTTCAAAGATGACACTACCCGGAAATGCGGCATTTGCGGTCACCGCTTTCTGAATCCGGGCATGGATTTCGGCTGCGCCGCTTATTGCCCTTATGCCGAACAGTGCATCGGCAATCTTCCGCCGGAACTGATGGCACGTAAGGAAGACCTTCTGAAAGACCGCGTGGCAATCGAAATGAAGAAATACTTCAAAAGAGATTTCAGACGGATCGGTCATGCCACAAAAGTTGCCCGCTATGCAGAACGCATCGGCAAATCCGAAGGTGGAAATATGGCGGTGATTTTAGCCTCAGCCTATCTTCATGACATCGGCATCCACGAAGCCGAGCGCAAATACAACAGCACTGCTGCCAGATATCAGGAAGAAGAAGGTCCGCCCATTGCCAATGAAATTCTGACACGGCTCGGGGCAAAAGCGGAACTGATCGCCGAAGTCTGCGATATTGTGGGACATCACCATCATCCACGCGATGAAGAGACAGTCAATTTCAAGGTACTTTATGACTCGGATATGATTGTCAATCTCGAAGAAAATCACAGCGAAACCCCGATGGATGCGGAACGGCTGGAAAAAATCATTCGAAAATCCTTTTTAACCGAAAGCGGAAGCCGAGAGGCAAGAAAAGTTCTGCTGAAGGAGGCAGTATGAAAGTATTGCGGAAAATCATTGAAATTGATGAAGAACTGTGCGACGGCTGCGGGCAGTGCGTCCCGGGCTGTGCCGAAGGCGCGTTGCAGATTGTTGACGGCAAAGCCCGGATGGTTTCCGAAATCTATTGCGACGGTCTGGGCGCATGTATCGGCGAATGTCCCAACGGCGCACTTAAAATCATCGAGCGGGAAGCCTTTGAATTTGATGAAAAAGCAGTGGAAAAACATCTCACGGAAAAAGAAAAGACTGAAAAACCTGCGACCCTGCCCTGCGGCTGTCCTTCTTCACAGATTCAGCAGTTTATGCCAGCTTCCGCATGTCAATGTGCGAATCAGGCTTCTGCAATTCAGGGCGGAGAAGGCTCTGCACTTTCTCATTGGCCCATAAAAATACGGCTTGTTCCTGCAAATGCGCCGTTTCTGAAAGGAGCGGATATTCTGGTGCTGGCAGACTGCGTAGGCGTCGCTTATCCCGGTCTTCACAAAGACCTGCTGAAAGGAAAAGTCGTGATGATGGGCTGTCCCAAATTTGATGACGCTGAGGAATATGTGAACAAATTTGCCGATATCTTCAAAAGCGCAGAAATCAAAAGCATTACGGTAGCAATCATGGAAGTTCCCTGCTGTGCCGGTTTGCCCGCAATGGTGAAAAAAGGGATGAATGCAGCCGGAAAAACGATTCCCGTCAAAGAAATCGTGATCGGCGCAAAAGGAAATATTCTTCATGGAAAGACCGGATGATCTGATAAAAATCAGCGGTTCCGGGATTCGATTTGCGGCAGAAGTAAACCGCCGTTCCGGAACCGACCTGAATGCCTGTTTTCATTGCCGATGCTGTGCGGGCGGATGTCCATTTTTCGAAGCCATGGACTATGCCCCGCACGGAGTCATACGGTTAGTACAACTCGGGCTGAAACAGGAAGTATTGGAATGCTCGACGATCTGGCTCTGTGTGGGATGTCATACCTGCTCGGTGATGTGTCCGATGGCTGTTGATATGTCCGCTATAATGGACGCGCTGCGTCAGATGGCTATGGAACAGGGGATTTCCATTGCAGAGCCGGATATTCTGAATTTTCATAAGGAGGTTCTGAATTCTGTGGAACATTACGGCAGAACCCACAAATTGGAAATTATGCTCCGATACAAAATCCGCAAGCGTGACTGGCTTTCGGATATGGATGTGGGGATAAAGATGCTGCTGAAGCGCAAACTCGATCTGACGCCGTCCCGTGTGAGACATATCGGAGAGATCAGAAAGCTCTTTGCTCCTGAGATAAAAGGAGAGCCATGATGAGCAGCGATATCTCTTATTTTCCCGGATGTTCGCTGGCAACGTCTGCCAAAGAAAACAATCTGTCTCTTCTGAATTTCTGCCGGCACATCGGACTGAATCTTATCGAGCTTCAGGACTGGAACTGCTGCGGAAGTTCTTCTGCCCACAGTATTCATTCCGAACTGGCATTCGATTTGGCATCTCGGAATCTCTCCCTCGCGCCGGCCGGCAAACCTTTGCTGGCTGCATGTCCGAGTTGTCTCCTCAGGCTGCGTCAGGCGCATCTTCATCTGAAAAATGACGCGGCAGCCCGGTCCCGATATGAGCATCTCTGGGGCAGACCAGCGGACCTTGATCTGAACATCATCCATTTCTTTGAGATTCTGTCTGCCGGCGATCTCTCAGGCTTTTTCAAAGACGGCAAAAACTGTCTGAAAAAACTGAAGTTTGTGCCTTATTACGGCTGTATGCTGGCAAGACCTCCGGTGATGAACCGGGAGAAAAACTATTACGGACTGATGGAAAAAATTCTTTCCTCATTAGGAGCGGTGCCGCTGTCATGGGCATATTCGTCCCGCTGCTGCGGAACTTTTCTTTCAGCGGCAAGACCCGATATTGTCAGTCCTATAGTCAACAATATTATCCGCGGGGCAGCCTCAGTCGGAGCAGAGTGCATAGTGACAGCCTGCGCCATGTGCCATACCAATCTGGAAATCCGATGTGATCTGAAGCAGCAGATTCCGATTCTGCATTTTTCCGAGATTCTGTCTTTGGCAACAGGCGCGGAAGATTACAAAGGCTGGTTTTCACGGCATCTCGTGGACCCGCGGCCTCTGCTGAAATCCAAAGGGCTTATTCAATAATAAATATTATCGGATCATCACAATATTACACTGCCTCATCTGCAATGATTGCGTG
>DYRK01000200.1 GCA_020718785.1 Desulfatirhabdium butyrativorans
AGATAGCCGAATCTTCTCCTGTGCTTTTCGGAGGCATACTGACTTACCGGATATTCTACCCGAATGAGGGCCGGCTGAGGTTTTGGGTGGGATTAAGGCGGCAGAAGCTGGAAAAGTACGGCGATGCAGTCTCTGAATTCATGGCCGCCTTAAACCTCGGATGCAGTCATTGGCGGATCAGTTGGTATCTGGCTCAGACTGCGGAAAAGGCGGGAAATAAATCGTTAGCAGAAAAGGCGATCCGTGATGTAATAGCTGCCTCGCCGGATTTTGCTCCGGCAAGAGAGATGCTGAGTCGTTTGTAATTTTTGAACACGATCCGTTTATCTGAAAAGAACCGGCTAAACAGGCTCGGACTAATCCCCTTCTTAACTGCCTTCATCTACAGATTTCCAGAAATCAAATTTCACTGCGTTATCGGCCGGAGATATACGATAAGTATGATCTCCGGCCTGCTTCCTTGTGAAATTTAATTTCTGAAAATCTGTACATGGATTATGGTTAAAAAACGGATTACAGGTATCCGTCTGAATAAAATCCTTTTCTTAACCATAATCCGTGCAGCGAAAAAAGGGTATCCGCTTGACTCTCTGTCATTAATCTGTTATATTAAACAGATTATCGTTAAAATTGAAATCAAAAAAGCTGAAGTGTTTATTGGAAAGCCATATCAGAAATGAAGGATAATTCCAAAATTCCCGGACATGCCGGACGGTTGAAAAGATATGAATCTTTCAGGATATTGGATAATCTCAGAATCCGCTATTATGGCAAACTCAGACTGGCAAAAAGTCCCGGCAGATCTGTCGGAAACCGGGTAGTGACGGAATTGAACCCGGCTACGGAAAAAACACGGACATGGATGGAAACTTTGGACATTCAGGGACGTCCGACAGTTATCCATCCCAAATACGGCAGCAAGCCGCATTATGTCATGGATCCGGAGACCGGAAAATTCACAGGGGAGACATTCTGAAACATGGAAACATTGCAGCCCGTTAACAAATTTGGTAAAAATTCAGATGAAGAATATACAGTTGAGGAACTCAGGAGACGGCTGGAGCAATATTCAGGAACACGTGCCGAATCAGAGGATATATCCCGGTGGGCCGGTGCCGGATATTTGCAGTTTATGGAAGATGCAGAATCCGAGCCTGAATTTTTATATGAAATTCTCGGGGATATAGATGCCCAGTGGGAAATGCTGACGGCGAATGCATTCGACCGGGGGGGTAAAGAGGCTGCGGAGAGCATCAGTTTTCCGAAAAAATATGTCTCGGAATGGATATCAGAGCTTGACAGCTTCGCTGCAAAATCGGAAAATCGGAAATCAGATATGCAGACAGAACTGATCCTTCGGATTGACCGGCATCTGGTCCGGCAGGCAGAGATATTTTCGGAAAAATCCGGGATATCTCTTTCCAAGCTGGTCGCCGATTATTTTGCATCGCTTGATCCTAATATGCTGAAAGCCGGGCAAAGTCAGGCAGTGTAGCGAAAAAAGGGATTGCTTCGTTATCTCCGGCGTCCGCTGCACGAATTAGTGATTAGAAAAGGATTACAGGCATTCAATTTCATCAGCCGCTTCTTTCCGTCCTGACCGGAAAAAGGTAATTTTCTACTGATAAAACATATAGTTGTTTATCAGTTCAGGCTCTTCAGAGAGAACTCCCTCACCCATCGGTCCGCCTCATCTGCCTGTGCATACTCCAGACAGGCTTTCAGCTTTGCTCCCAGAACGCGCACATGCGGCTCTTTCCCGATGGAATGATGATCTCCCGGGACATCGTGGAATTCGATTCGGTCAGCCAGTCCTTCCCAGCCTGACCGGTGAACAGCGTGCGGCGTGTCTGACCGGAAAAAGGTAATTTTCCCCGGATACACATACCGGGGAATATATGCAACTCTCGCTTTGTGATGGACATCCTTTATCTGTCTGATCCGGCGGTTCTGTTCGGGCGTGAAGGCAGGACGATACTTAAACGGATCATGTCGTGGAAAAGTCACCTGGGAAGGATGAATGCCTTTTTCCCGGGCAATCCGCTGTCGGATTTTATGATGAGTTCCCGGAGGAACCAGGGTATCCAGAATGCCGAGGAATGCAACCCGCTGACCCAGCGACAGCAGTTGCAGAGCCATCTCGAAAACCACAAGACCTCCCAGACAGCGGCCTCCCAGAAAATAAGGACCTTCGGACTGAACCTCCCGCATTTCGCGGATATAGTCGGCAGCAATGTCCTCAATCCGTTCATGGGGAGGCAGGTCGTTTTCAAAGCCCCTGGGCTGGAACCCGTAAAAAGGCTGTTCCGATCCGATGTATTTTAACAAATCTGCGACAGACAGAACCGTTATGGCGTTCTGAGGGACATAGAAGAAAGGGGGACGATCCGGTGCGCCGGCCTGAACAAGAACCAAATATGTCCATTGCTGAACCAGGTTTTCCTTCTGGGACAACTTCAGTGCCAACTGCTCAATCGTCGGTGACCGGAAAAGTATCGCAAGAGGAATTTTTCTGCCAGTATTCTTTTCAATCCGTGCAAACAGTCGGATGGCAAGAATTGAATCTCCGCCCAATTCGAAAAAATTGTCATGTATGCCGACCCGGTCCAGTTCCAGAATCTCCGCCCAGATATCTGCCAGCATTTTTTCCGCCGGAGTACGAGGAGCGGCGAAAGGTGTGTCCAATTCCGGGCGTATCCGGTCCGGCGCGGGCAGAGCGAAGCGGTCAATTTTTCCGGTTGTCGTCAGGGGCAGTTTTTCCATAATCACGAAGGCTGAGGGAATCATATACTCCGGCAGCTTCTCCGAAAGTGCAGACCGCAGGGCTGTCACCGTAGGCGGGGGCTGTTTTGCCGGGACGATATACGCTACAAGATATTTGTCGCCCGAAGGATGATCATGTGCGGTGACCGCCGCCTCTTTCACCGCATCAAGATCGTACAATTCCGCTTCAATAGAGGACATTTCCACCCGATAACCTCGGATTTTCACCTGAAAATCCTTGCGTCCGAGATGCTCCAGACAGCCGTCGGGACGCATTCTGCCCAGATCGCCGGTGAGATATATCCGTTTGTCGCCGCCTTCCGGATCCGGGAGAAATTTTTGGTCCGTAAGTTCCGGGTTGCGCCAATAACCCGTTGAAAGATAACGGCTTCGAACCGCAATTTCGCCGATTTCGTCAAAGCCGAGTTTCCGGCGGTTTTCGTCCAATATCAGAATTTCTTTATCTTCAAGAGCATAACCGGCAGGTACGACATGATCCGTAATATGTATTTGCCGATGAATAAACAGACATGTGTTTCTGCCGGTCTCAGTCGAAGACAATCCGTGCGACACCACACAGTGATCCGGCAAATGTTTCATAAAGATATCCAGATCACGCTTATAAATACCCTGTCCCCCGAGTCTGATCAGGCGAAGTTTTGGAAAACATTTCAAGTCGCTGGTTAGACTGGCAAATTGACGAAAAAATGTTACCGGGGGATGAAAAAGTGTTATTTCTTCATCGGTCAGCCATTGGGCAAGATGATCTGTTCCGGCTTCGGAAACATTGTAAAGACACAATGCCGAACCGTTCAGCAGACCGGCAAACATATCGGAGAGGGTTCCGGCAAAAAGATATGAACCGACAACCGCCTGACGGTCTCCGGGACAGATACGGTAACTACAGGCATTGCTCCGGGCAAGATAAAGAATCAGGCGATGATTTCGGAGAATTCCTTTGGGTTTTCCGGTTGAGCCTGATGAATAAAAAATAACTGCCGGACTGTCCGGTGAAACAGATATATCCTTTATATTTCTCCCAGAGAAATGAGAATCAAGATCAGCGATATTGATTATTTTCCGACTATAAGCCAAATCTGCCGCCAAACCGAGGTGTTGGGTATCGCTCAGAATCAGACTGGACTGTGTGTCTTCCAGAATATCCGACAGCCTTGTACGAGGATACGAAGGATCCAGAGCAACATAACATTTGCCGGATTTCAAAACACCCAGAAGAGCAGTAACTGCCTCAATCCCTTGATTGAACAGCAAGGCAACTGTTTCCCGGCCTGTTCCCCTGCAAGACAGGATGGCGTGCGCCGCCCGATCCGAATCTTTGTCCAATGTGTTATAGGTAATTGCAGTTCTTTCTTTTTTAAGAGCAATCCGTTCAGAACACAGAGCGGCAACCCGTCTGAAACGATCCGGAATCGAGCTTTCGATTTCTTCTTTGTCAAAGGGAATAAAGGAAGTATCCGAATGAATCGGGGACATATTGAAATCATGTATCATTGCTGACATGGCATTATTCACCGAGTATTCGATTGGCATAATCAATGAAACGGGAATCCCAAAGTTGTTCTTTTGAAGCCGGCTGATCAATCAGCCCTTTTTTCAATCCCCACTTCTGGAATTCGAGAATACTGTCAATATTGATACTGCCGTCGTTACGGAAGGTTGGCCAGCAAATTTTTTTCAGCAGTTCCCGATCCAATTCCGTATGTTCTGCCAAAATTTCCAGATTACGATCTGTCTTGCCTTTGTTATACTGTCGTACTGCTTTGAGATATGCGACCATAAAGCATTTGCCGGCTTCAGGGTTCTTATCGAGCAGATTTTGGCCGTACAAAACAACTCCATACTGAAAATCCGGGATAACTTCATAATCTGATATCCATACAACAGCATTTCCTGTATCAAGGATACGGGTAACCCATGGTTCCGACGCTTTCACAAGATCAAGCGCCCCTGTTTTTATCGCTTCAAGCCGTACAGAATGGGGAATATATTGGACCGCAAGATCATCCAATGCAAGTCCGAATCGGGCTAATGCCTTATCTGCACAATATCCGTCAATGCTGGTCGAATTTACGACTATCTTTAATCCGCGTAGCTGATTCGGATCATTTTTTTTCTTTGTTTCGATTATCGTCCGTCTGGCTAAAATAGAAGCATACGGACATTCTCTGTCTCCAATATAGCCTCTGTCAGCGACTATTTTAACTCTCCCTTCCCGTACTGCTGAATTGATTATACCGATACTGATTGTTCCCGCAACCACGTCTATGTCTCCCTGAATCAAAGCCGGAACGGTTTTTAATGATTCTCCGCCAAGCCTGACATACTCAATATCAAGTCCTTGCTCTGTGAAATATCCCTCATTTTCAGCAATAAAAAAAGGGGCATAACCCATAGTCGGCAACACCACCGCTTTCAGTTTCGCCGGTTTCTGCTCCGACGGATTTGCCGCAGCGGGGTTTGCAGACAGTATGGCAATCAAAATCAGCGCTGCATACTTTCGAATGGGTCCGGTCATCGGTACTTTCTCCTTTATTTATTCATAGTTCATCGAATTTCATCCCTTATTCAGTCTCAGCCTTCTTAGAACTTATAGACAAGATATACCCTTGAATCGCCTTCATCCTTACCTCCGCAGTCTTCATCTCTGTCAATAATTGCATGGCGTAAACGCACACTGAGTCCTTTGAGCGGTCCGTCGAAGGCATACTGCAAGTTGAAATCAATCTCATCGGTATCCGGCGAAGCTTTTTCTCCGCTGTCGGGGGTATTGAATCTGCCGTAAAAAATATATGAACTCAGACCGCTGATACCTAACACTCCGAAATCATAATCCAGCTTCAGCGCATAAGCTCTTTCTTCAGCCCTTCCGAGCTTTTGAACCTGAAGGTCAACCACTTTATCATTTCCGAAAGGTGATCGGATAGCATTATCGTTGTTGACCCCATACATCCCCGTTAATTCTGCTCCGTGGCCTTTCACGGCAACTACGGCTCCGATCTGTTCGGCTTTGAACTTGCCGTCCAGTGCGTCACCTGTATCGTACTGCCCGGCGTAGCGGGTATCTATAGACAGAGATATATCTTCGCAGAGCTTCATGTCATATATTATCTTCAGTGACAGATTGCTCATTACTTCCTGAAAATGATAGTACCAAAGATTTATGTTCAGTTCCTTCAAAGGCTCCCAAACCATACCGCCGGCAAGGGCATCCCCTTCATCGTCGCTATTGTCGGTAATCCCCCGGGCAATGGACTCCCAATAATCCTTTTCCCAATCCATCCATATTTCGCTGAAACCATAGTGTTTTGAAAACACCTTTGAGTTCGCCATCCCGAAAAGCGGCAGTCAGGTTTTCTGCCGCAAATGATATATCAGCCATACTTACCAGAATCAAGGCCGACAGCACATATCTGTAATACTTTGTGAATATCATAACCGTCTTATAACATCCTTTTTTCATTAAAAATCATCTTCAACATCAAACCCGGCCGCATCTTTTTCCGATATTGAAGGAAAACTCCCGGGCTGTCAATGATTTTCAGATAAAAGTCCGGCAGGTTATTTATTTCTTTCTCCCCATATCAACTGCATATCGAGTGCAAAGCCCGGCAGCACATCTTCCCCGGACAGTGTTTCCGGCAACTGCAAAATTTCAGTATCCTCTCCCGGACGCCAAATTTCCGCGTTGCGGTTTTTGCAGTCAATGAGCCAGCCTAATCTCACGCCGTTATCCCTGTATTCCTGCATCTTTTCCCGAAGTGCCTTCAGATTATCGGTCGGGGACCTCAGTTCCAAAATAAAATCCGGGGCTACGGGCGGAAATTTCTCCCGCTGTTCCGGAGCCAGCGATTCCCAGCGTTCCTTTCTGACCCATGAGACATCGGGTGAGCGTTTTGCGCCGTCGGGCAGTCTGAAACCGCTGGAAGAGTCAAATACTTCGCCGAGCCGGGTCTGCCGGTTCCATAAGACAAATTCGGCTGTTATTTCCGCATTGCGTTTCCCGGTTTCGCCGCCTGTGGGGGACATGACAGTCAGTTCTCCTTTGCTGTATTCGAATTTGATTTCCGGGTTGTTCCGGCACAAACGGTAAAACTGCTCATCGCTCATTTCGCAGACTGAGTCAAAATTAAGGATATAAGCGTTCATTTTTTTCCTCTTCTCTGCCTTTCACGGGATTCAGATTCACAAAATAAATCTCGCCTCGACGGACAGCCATCAGCCCGTGATCCCGGGAAACCTCAATGCCGTTAAGTTAAGGGGGATGAGTGCTGAAATGCCGATTTTATAAGATAGGTTCAGCGCAGTGTCAAACCCATCTTATAAAATCGGCATTTCGACACTGCGGATGAATCTTTTCCACGCCTGACTTAACGGCGGTGACGGGAAGCCCGGGAACGAAAGCTTCCGATCTGCCGGATTTAGCTGATGCCTTTCTGCCAGGGAATCAGCCGCTTCGCTGCAAACTGCACCAGCATGTTGAAACAGATTCCCAATAGCGCCGTGATTATCAGGCTGGCGTAAAGTTCTTCGGTACGAAGCGTTTCCCATGACAGCCAGATCATCGCACCCAGACCTTTCTGAGCGCTGACCAGTTCCGCGGCAATTGTCAGGGTCAGCGAATTGTTGAGCGCCAGACGCATACCGGTCAGCATCATCGGCAGACTTCCGGGAATAATCACACGCGTAAACATCTTGAACGGCTTTGCGCCGTAATTCCGGGCCACCTCAAAATAAAGCGGACTGATCTGACGGACGCCGGTTACGGTATTGATCGCCATCGGGAAAAAAGCCGACAGGGCAGCCACCGCTATTTTAGACATTTCGCCGATGCCGAAAATGATCATAATCAGCGGAAAGACCGCGATCTTAGGCACCGGATGAGCTGCTGCAATAAAAGGATCCGTTACGGTCCGCACCCGCTCTGACCAGCCCATCGTCAGTCCTGCCGCAAGCCCCGAAAGAGCGCCTACGGCAAATCCTGTCAGTGCCCGCGACAGCGTGGCTGCGAGATGAGGCGTCAGTTTGCCGTTGAAAAGCCATCGGAACAATGTCACTGCAATCACTGTGGGAGGGGGAAAGAAAAGCGGAGACAGTATTCCGATATGAACCAGTCCTTCCCATAAACCCGTTATCACAGCGGCAATCATCACGGCTATATAGCGGTCCGGAAAAAAACACGCAGTTTTCATCGGTATCGGCTCAGACTCTGCCGGACTTCGTGCTCAAGCATTTTCCATATATGCTGTTTTATTTCTCTGAGCCGGGGATAATCTCCGTCTGTAAGATTACGGGGCCGCGGTATCGGAATCGGGATGTCTTCCCGCACAGTCCCGGGACGTCCGGTCATCACCAGCACGCGGTCCCCCAGCAGAATGGCCTCCTCAATGTCATGTGTGACATAAACAACGGTTTTCCGGCGGTCTTTCCAGATCCGCAGCAACTCTTCCCTGAGCAGCAGTTTGGTCTGGGCATCAAGCGCGCTGAAAGGCTCGTCCATAAGCAGCATCCGAGGATCCGCGGCAAAAGCCCGGGCAATAGCCGCACGCTGGTGCATTCCCGTCGAAAGCTGATGCGGATAGCATTGGCTGAAATCCGCCAGACCCGTCTGAATGATCAATGAGCGGGCGAGTTCCCGTCCTTCGTGTTTTCCTGTTCCCTGCATTTCCGGCCCGAACGCGACATTGTCAAGTACGGTCATCCACGGAAAGAGTCCGTGCTCCTGAAAAACCATGACATTACGGGGCTGTTTCCTGTTTTCGCCGGCGTTGAAACAGATTTGTCCTGATGTCGGTTCCAGCAGTCCGGCAATCAGCCGCAGCAGGGTGGTCTTGCCGCAGCCGCTGGGTCCTACGATACAGACAAATTCCCCTTCTGTCACGCTGAAATTTACATTTTCCAGAACCGGGATGGTTCTGTTGTCCGGGGAATAGACTTTGGAAAGTTCTTGACATTTAAAATTCATTGGGATAAAATATAGTAATAAAATAAATTCTTTAGAAAAAATTTCACTTCATTCGCCGGCTGTTCTGGTTCAGTTTCCAAATGTGGAAATTTATACGGTTTCAGATGATGAAAAATGCCGGACCCAGATGTATCTTGAAAGCAGTTCAAACAGTTATGCCGTAAAACGGACTTCTGCACAAAACCCTTTTTCAGAGACAACAGATATTGAACTTTCTGTACTGCCGGCTTTTTCAGAGAAAATCAAAAGTGATTTCAATGTGCTGGCTCAAAATTATACCCATTCCGAATGGGATTTCAATCAGATTCAGGAACTGCTTCAAGGAACGAAAGTTATTCAGGTATCTCATGGTTCAAAGCAGTCATGGCAGGATATTCTGTTTCCATATTTGCCGGATTCAATACAGGAAGCAGAAATTTATGACCGTTATCTGAGAAATCGTTGTCAGCTCAAAAGTTTGGAAATGTTTTTAACTGCACTGAGTCAAAATATATCTTCAAACGGAATGAAAGTAGAAATCACCGCCACTGCTGAAAAAGATGATACGACTGTCCGAGAACAATTTAAAAAACTCCAGAACTTTTATGAAGCCAAATCTGCTGTCTGATTTTTCGGGGTGACGACATTCCCCTGCTCTTTTATTCCGCCTGTCTGTTTTAATGAAAAATCCAGAATCAGATTTCAGAATATAAGAAAAATACTGTAATGTCAATATGTCAATACACTGATCAGAAAAAAACTTGAAATCCGTATTATCCGCGGGCAGACAGAAAAATCAAGGCAGGTGAAAGATGTATTTCAGGGGGGGGCAAATCGGGACAATTGATTTTATCAAAATGCACCCGAATTATATCTCCATGAGTGCAAAGATCACTGTTCCGAATGTACGCTTTATTGTGTGCGGAGAAGGAAACGCGTCTGAGACAATCAG